>DUUE01000345.1 GCA_012841735.1 Bacillota bacterium
ATTGACAGCTTTTTCAGCTTTTGCTTTTCTTCATTCAGCAGCTTGTTCAATTCCTCAAGGGAAGCCAGGTATTGCCTGGATTTATGGAGTTCATCCATGTAGCTGTCAATAAGAACTGCAATTAAGACAGCTATGGAAAACAGGCAAACGAATAAACCAAAAGATAAATCTATATATCGGGCCAACAGGGAGTCATATCCTGCTACTATATCCGGCATCTGATACTCAATAACCAAAAGAACGCCAACAACTATTGCAAAAAGGAAAACGATTATTTTTCTCTGCAGGCCAAAAAGCAACAAGGCAATTATCCCGGCATTTGTAATCATATAATAGGGAATACTGGTATAAGTCCCCCCCGCTACAAGCCACATGGTTGGGAAAAAAACAAAACTCAAAAAGATGGCAACGATTAAGGACAACAACTCATAATTCCTGCTGATTCTGAAAATTATATAAAGCCCGACAGTGATAACGCCACAGGCGAAAGGTAATAAGATGGCTACTATGCCCAAACCCAGAAAATAATTTATTAAACTGCAGGAAAATGACATACACATACCTACCAGAAAAACCACATTAAATATCCGGTGCTTTAAAAGAGAATAATGTTCATCTTTCATTTGTAACCCTCCACAGCAGTCCGGTGTCAGCAATGATTGCAGCAGCAAAAGCATAGGCCCAGGCTTGAAACAACAATTACAAGCTGTTATCACTATCTTGGGAAATAATAATAAATTTTTCTGTTTGTGTCAAATAGAGGCCGCCTTTACAAGGCTATTGATACACGAAACAACAAATAAAAATGGTTTTTACTGCGTTTTAACTAACTGCCAATGATCTTCACATAGAACTCCCTGCTTCTTGGCCCGTCAAATTCGCAAAAATAGATTCCCTGCCAGGTGCCCAGCAGGAGTTTTCCGTCCCGGATGATCACGGTGCTGTTTTTGACCGCGTCGGCAACCTTCTTGGTTATGTCGATAAACTGCTGTGGTTTGATGGTTTTAATTTTGTGGAGCATAGTGCAGTCCTCCTATTACAGCTTGCTCATCAAACTGGCTGCTCAACCCTACTTATATATTGCCAAACATAGTGGGAGCATGTCCACTGCATTCACACAATAATGCAAGACAAATATCTCCTTCCTGGCATGATTTTTTGGATAACCAGGAAGGAGACAAGCATGCATTATGCAAAAATCTCTTGAGGTCGCTCAGCACATAACCTATTCGCTGTCTGCCGGTGGAGTGTATATGAATGAAATCTCTTCACCGTCGGAGGCGAGGCCCGTGACCTCAGCACCCGTTATGGCATACCACTCCTGGCATTGCCTGGGAAAGTCGATTGTTTCACTGCCGGTTAATGCCGGAGGAGCCGCCGCTGCTTTGGAAATGCCGACCGCACCATCCTTGCCGCTTACCGCCATCTGATAAACATATATTGAGCCGTCCTCACCGATGGTATAGGTTTGACCGACATAGCCGAAAGATGTTTTGCGGTATTCCGAAACCAGGCTTTCCTTGCCGTTTAATTTCGAAATACATGTGAGCGCATCTGCCGCCTTGTTGTACTCGCCATGCAGTTCATATTGTTCGCCTTTATCGTTCCGATACTTAACGCTGTATTGGTTTCCGCTTTCACTGTATTCAATATCATCTAAACCAAGGAATCCAAGCGCAGTTATCGCCGCCTCCTGCCCGAGACCGAAGCAGCTTGCAGGAATCAGAGCAAGATCCACCATTGCAAAGCCCAGAAAAGACATTGAATACAATTCAGTACCGGGATTATTTGCCAAGGCATCAGTAAGTATGGCAACCAGATCACCCTTTGCCTCCATATAAGCAACGTATGAATCCGCTGCAGTAGAAGGCGGACCGGACCCGTTTGAAACTTTGTCCTGTTGCTGTTTTGGGGGTACATCTTGCTGATTGTTCTGCTGCTCTTCCTGATTTGCATTTTGCCGATCATCCTGCTTTGCTGTTACATCGGGTTTTCCTTCGTTCTCAGGCTTATTTCCATTCGCAGGATTACTCCCGCCGCAACTGACAAGCAGCAACATAATTAAAACCATAGCCGTCAGTTGAAACAGGAAATGCTTAAGGTTTCTTTTTTTTGTTGCAAACATGCACTTACCTCCATTCCTTCTTTTTATTGGTATTCTTCAAGTATTCCACACGACTTGCCTGAATGAAAAGAATAGCGGAAAATCTGCTGTTATGAGGTTGCGACCTGTTAAATGTTTAATTTATTTTATTTGCCGGCTTGCCCGGTTGATAGTTGGAATATGCTCATATTTAGTAAGAATAATGTTATTTAGCAACAAAAATCCAGGCCATTAAAGCCTGGCACCTTTAAACCTGCAAGTCAATTTCCAGAAAGATGGGCGTGTGGTCCTGTCTTGGTCCTGAATCAATCATTTCAGATTTTAAAACTTTATCTGCAATCCTGTCACTCACCAGCCAGTAATCAATTCTCCAACCGGAATTATTTATTTTGCTTGTCCTGGCACGCTGTGCCCACCAGGAATAAACGCCTGTAACATCGCCATGCATGTAACGAAATGTATCTGTAAAACCTCTTTTGAGAAGATTCGTAAAGCCTTCACGCTCCTCAGCGGTAAATCCGGCTGTATTACGATTCCTATCCGGATGGGCCAGATCAATTTCCCTGTGGGCAACATTGAAGTCACCTGCTGCAACCACATATTTTGCTTTGTCCAGCTTTTCCAGATAATCAGCATATTTAACATCCCAAATCTGCCGTTCCTTCAAACGGCTTAGCGCCTCACCTGCATTTGGTGTATATACCTGTGTCAAGTAAAAGTCTTCAAACTCCAAGGTGATAATTCTGCCTTCATAATCCATGGTACCGGGTGCACCAATTCTGGGGAAGCTTACAAGCGGGTTCATACTGTTCTGATATAAAAACATGGTGCCTGCGTAGCCCTTGCGTGCCGGTTCCACCGAGCAGTTCCATACAATTTCGTATTTTGGAAACAAGTCATTTAAAATTTCTATTTGTTTTTTAGCAGGTCCATCGCCCGGCAGCTTTGTTTCCTGCAACGCGATAACTTCCGGATTTATTTCCGCAATAATCTTCATTACTTTGCGGCTTAAAACGGCCCGTGCAGATGTACCTGTTAATGCTGAATTCAATGAATCAACATTCCATGAAACAAGTTTCACACCTTCTCCTCCCCTTGCCGAATTTGCCTGCATTTACAGCCAGGCTGAAAAGTTTCAACACAGTTGCGGCCCTTGGCTTTTGCTTTGTACAAGGCATCATCTGCCATTCTTAATATATCTTCG
>DUUE01000200.1 GCA_012841735.1 Bacillota bacterium
ACCCCTGGAAAAAGCTGATATTAGCCCGCTGACGGGGAAGGTTTGACAAAGAAGGGGTATATGGTTATAATAGACTAGAAAAAATTGCAAAACCTCAAGGAATCATACTTTAAACTCAGACAAGCTATACTAGGGAAATGAACAGACATCTGATCTGAATCGCCGTTTGGCGATTCGTTCTTAATTTACACCCCTGTTCAGCGAAAACCTTTGAAAAAAACTATTAACAGGCGAATATAATTGAGAGTACAGTAAAAAGCACCAAAGGAGCGAAAATAATAATGCCAAATAAAGAGGTAATTTTAACACATAGGGGTTTGGAAAAGCTGGAGAAAGAGCTGGAGTATTTAAAATCGATCAGACGCCGTGAAGTTGCAGCACGGATTAAAACAGCCATTTCCTTTGGCGATATCTCGGAGAATTCGGAATATGAAGACGCAAAAAATGAGCAGGCCTTTATTGAAGGACGCATTATTACACTGGAGAAAATGCTGCGCAATGTCCGGATAATCGATTCTTCCCAGCCTTCCGATGTTGTCAGCCTGGGATCAACCGTCGTGCTGCGGGATCTGGAGTTTGAGGAGGATTTTCAATATACAATTGTCGGGTCGGCGGAAGCAAATCCGGCTGAAAATAAAATTTCCAATGAATCACCTGTGGGCAAGGCTATTTTGGGGAAAAGAATCAATGACATTGTTGAAGTGTCTGTCCCCGCAGGCATACTGAAATACCAGGTAATAGCAATTTCTTAAAAGTTGCACTAATGTGGTAAAGTTTGGAGTGTTGCAAAATGAGCGAACAATTGAATGAGCATGAACAGGTCCGCAGGCAGAAACTGGCCAAGTTGCAACAAATGGGGATTGAACCATACGGAAAAAAATTTCCGGTTACCCATCATGCTGTTGACGTCATAGAAAGATTTGGTGACCTGGAAGGACAGACTGTTGCCCTGGCCGGGCGTCTTATGACTATCCGTGCACACGGGAAGGCAACATTTGCCAACATCCAGGATGAAAGCGGGCAAATCCAGATCTATGTGCGCAAAGATGATGTTGGTGAAGAAGCCTATGCAGTTTTTGAGCTATTTGATATCGGAGATATTGTTGGTATTGAAGGAGAGGTTTTCCGTACGCGTCGCGGTGAAATCACGGTAGCAGTGAAAACAATTTCTTTGCTGGCAAAATCTTTGCACCCGCTGCCGGAAAAATGGCACGGCCTCACTAATATAGATATGCGCTACCGCCAGCGGTATCTGGATTTAATTGTTAATCCGGAAGTAAAAGATGTCTTTGTCAAACGCAGCAAAATTGTGCAGGAAATTCGCAATTACCTGAATGAACGTGGTTTTTTGGAAGTAGAAACGCCTGTAATGCACAATATAGCCGGGGGCGCCACAGCCAAACCGTTTATAACCCACCATAAAGCCCTGGATTTGAATCTTTACCTGCGCATAGCAACAGAGTTGCATTTAAAGCGGCTGATTGTGGGTGGACTGGAGAAAGTATATGAACTGGGAAGAATATTCCGCAATGAGGGAATATCGACCAAGCATAACCCGGAGTTTACATCGGTAGAAATTTACCAGGCCCAGGCAGATTATAAAGATATGATGGAACTGACGGAAGAACTCATTGCTACAGTGGCGGAGAAGGTTTTGGGCACCTTAAAGCTTACTTATCAGGGCAAAGAACTGGACCTGACACCGCCTTGGCGGCGCATAACCATGCTGGATGCAATCCGCCGGTATGCAGGCATAGACTTTTCTGCCATTGAGTCAGACGAAGAAGCGCGCACAGCCGCCCGGGGGAAAGGCTTGGAGGTGCCGGTGAAAGCCACCCGCGGCGAGATTATTAATGAGTGCTTTGAAGAATTTGTGGAGCCGCATCTTTTTCAGCCCACTTTTATTATGGACTATCCTATTGAAGTTTCACCGCTGGCAAAACGCAAAGCAGACAATCCTGCTCTGACATACCGTTTTGAAGCATTTATGGCCACTTATGAAATAGCCAACGCATTTACCGAATTAAATGACCCGCTGGACCAGCGTGAACGGTTTTTGCAGCAGGCAGCCAAACGCGCAGCCGGTGATGAAGAAGCACATATGCTTGATGAGGACTTCCTGCTGGCACTGGAGTATGGCATGCCGCCGACTGGAGGCCTTGGCATCGGGATTGACCGTCTTATCATGATGCTGACAGATTCTCCTTCCATCAGGGATGTTATTCTCTTTCCGACAATGCGGCCCCGTTAAAAAGCATTGCGGATAATACGCAAGATAATTTTAGCATCATGAGGCAAAAAGGGGCTAAAAGCCGCTAAGAACTGCCTGCTCCCGCACAGTCGGGAACAGGCAGTTTGTTTTTCCCTGTCGGCAATGATATAGTAATAAACACTGATTGCGTGCCTGTGACAACAGAAAATGTTGCTGCGCCCAGTAGACAGGCGGGCAAAAATATGGTACTATAAAAGAGTCGCTTACAGAGCGGCACTATTTTTCTGCAGCTTCAATTTGCCTGCCCGTTGTTTCGTGCCGCAGAAACAGCGGCATTTACAAACGGGGGCGGGTTGCCAGAAAGTGGCTGTTGACCGGCCCTGAAAAAGCTGGTAAGATGGAGTTCCTGCTGCGAAAGCGGCAGGGAGAAAGTTTTTGCTCTTTGAAAACTGAACAGGAACATGCCATGCGAAGTAACATCGTAAAGATGAAACCGCATCACCCGGGCAG
>DUUE01000102.1 GCA_012841735.1 Bacillota bacterium
AAGCCTCTCGCCGGGCTGCTCCCGCAGCAGGCGATGACAGAGCTTTTTGCCACGGTTATGCAGACTGGCAGGCAGCATGCTGCCGAGTATTCGCTTGAGGGCGGGCGGATACTTTTGCTGCAGGCAGCCCCCCTGCACCGTCCCGGAGAAACATGGGGAGCGGTGGGCATTCTGCAGGATGTGACGGAAATCCGCCGGATGGAACAGCTGCGGCGTGATTTTGTGGCCAATGTCTCCCACGAGCTGCGTACGCCCATGACTTCCATTCAGGGTTTTGTGGAAGCGCTGCTGGACGGCCTGGCGGAAGATAAAGCAAGCCGCCTGCACTATCTGCAGATCATCCTTGCTGAAACTGTGCGGCTGAACAGGTTAATAACTGACTTGCTGGATTTGTCACGGCTGGAAATGCAGCAGATACCGCTGCCGCTGGAAGCTGTTGATTTGGCGTCACTGATACGGGATGTGACCGCCAAACTCCAGCCCCAGGTGGAAAAAAATGGCCTGACGCTGAAAGTGAATCTGCCGGAACGGCTGCAACCTGTCACCGGCAATTACGACCGCCTGCAGCAGGTATTAATCAACCTGTGCAGCAATGCCATTGCCTTTACTCCTCCCGGCGGCCGCATTACAGTGACGGCACGGGAGATAGGGGAGCTGGTCAGGGTGTCTGTTTCCGACACGGGACCCGGTATCCCTGTGGAGGAACAGGATAAAATCTGGCAGCGTTTTCACCGGGTGGACAAAGCACGCTCACGCAGCCTGGGCGGAACGGGCCTGGGTCTTGCCATTGTCAAGCAAATTATTGAAGCCCATGGCGGTTCGGTGGGCCTTACAAGCATGCCGGGAGAAGGGGCCACCTTTTCTTTTACCCTGAAAATAGCAGATAATGCTGCAGGATAGTTATTTGTGGCACAACAGTGGTCAAAATAAGAATAAATTATGAATTTTACACAACAGATATAAATACTTGGAGGTATTGACCGCCCTGAAGGCGAATTCTTCAGGAGCAGGAAAACGGCCCTGCCAGCGGCAAACAGAGGATTTGCCCCGCAGATGGTGAAAACTGTGCTTTTTCCGGCTCTTTGACATGATTTCGTATAATAAGCAGTAAATGGTATATACTAAAGTCTGTCCCGCCAATTATCTTGCCCAAAAGAAGGAATCAAAACGACGATGTCGAAATTAACGGGTAGAGTGTGACGGTTAAAGCGTCAGGCAAAGGAGGAACAGTTTACCGAACGGCACAGAGAGGCTAATTCCGGTATGACTACATGGCGACCTCGTCTCTCTTTTCAGGGATGAGGTCTTTTAAATGACTGTGTCTCCGCCCCATTGCAGGAATTTGGTCAGAAACGACGAAATAATAAGCTTTGATTCCTGCCGGTGCAAAAAACCGTCCTAAAGCCGCAAACGCAGGTGAGGACAATGGAAGGGAATCTCCCAAACGACTTTATTGATGATATCCGTTCACGTTTTGATATTGTGGAAATCGTTTCCCAATATGTACAGCTGAAACGCAGCGGTCGGAACCATTTCGGCCTCTGTCCCTTCCATGGGGAGAAAACGCCCTCATTCAGTGTCTCACAGGAAAAGCAGATTTTTCATTGTTTTGGCTGCGGCGAAGGCGGCAATGTTTTTACCTTCCTCATGAAAATGGAAGGCTATACTTTCCCGGAAGCTGTGGCGGAACTGGCGAAACGTGCCGGTATCCCCCTGCCGGAAACGAGGACCTCGCCTGCGGCCCGGAAAGTGCGGCGCGGCCGGCAGCGCCTGGCGGAGATGATGGAACTTGCCGCCCGCTTTTACCATTCCCACCTGCAGCAGCCGGGAGGGCGGCGGGCAGCGGCTTACCTGAAGCAGCGCGGACTTACTGCCGAGACAATAAAATATTTCGGCCTGGGCTATGCCCCGCAGGCCTGGGATGCGGTCAAGGCATTCCTTGTGCGCAAGGGTTATACGGAAGGGGAAATGCTGTCCGGCGGCCTGCTCACGGACAGTGAGCGGCGCTCCTATGACCGCTTCCGCAATCGTATTATCTTCCCCATCTGTGACCAGCGCGGCAAAGTAATTGCTTTTGGCGGACGGGCACTGGGCGACGGGCAGCCCAAATACCTGAACTCGCCGGAAACGCCCCTGTTTAACAAGAGTAAGACCCTATATGCCCTGCACCTTGCCCGGGAGCATATCCGCCAAAGCAAAAAAGCCGTTATTTTTGAAGGTTACATGGATGTAATAGCCGCCCACCAGGCAGGGATCGGCGAAGCGGTTGCCTCCCTGGGCACTGCACTGACGGAAACGCAGGCCCGCTTGTTGCGCAATCACACGGAAGAAGTAATTATTGTCTTTGATGCAGATACGGCAGGACAGGCCGCCACCTGGCGGGGACTGGCAATCCTGCGTGCTGCAGGCTGTCTTGTCAAAGTAGGCGTCCTGCCGGAAGGCCTTGACCCGGATGATTTTATCCGCCGCTTTGGCGGGGATGCATTCCGCCGGGAAATCCTGGACCGTTCCCAGTTGCTTGTGGATTACCAGCTGTCCCGCCTGATAGCCCGCTATAATCCGGAAAATGACAGTGAGCGGATCATTTTGTTTGACAAAGTGGCTGAAGTTCTGGCTGCAGTTGAGAATGCCATGGAACAAGAGGATTATTTGCAAAAAGCGGCGAATTTATTAAAATTGCCGGCACAGGCGATCCGCCGGGAAGTGGACAAGGTCCAAAAACGCCGACCGGTTGCCGCCGTAGCCCGCCCCCTGCCGGAGCGGCAGCCTGCCGGACAAAAGGCGGAGGAGAAGGCGCCGCTGCAGATTCTGGCACTGTGGGCCCGCTTCCCCGGGCTGATCACAGAAACGGCAGCGACGCTGCAGCCGGAGGATATCCCCCCGGAATTTGCCGCTGTTTTTGCCGCCGCCAGACAAAGAGCGGCAGCATTTTCCCCTGCCTTGCTGCTTGATTTGCTGACAGAAGAAAAATACCGGCAAATTTTAAGCCGTTTGTTAATAAATGAGGAATATGACGAAAAAACTGCCCGCAAAGCAGTAACAGACTGTGTCAATTACTTAAGATGCGCCCGGATTGCCAGGCGCCGCAAAGAGATAGAAATAAAGCTGGCGAAATTGGACCCTGGCGTTGCGAGGGGGGAAATTTCAGAGTTGTCAAGAGAGTGGTTAACCTTGCGTAAAATGGAAGAAGAGATAAATCAAGCCAGGGAAGGAGGGAAAGGTGTTGGAACAGAATATGGAAAAAGAACGTGACAAAGAGCAGATGCTGAAGAAAATCCGCGAAGAACTGGTTAAACGAGGAAAAAAGCGTGGTCTCCTGACATATAAAGAGATTATTGCCGCCCTTCAGGAGATGGATCTTTCTCCGGAAGAAATAGATGATTTTTATGATCACCTCTCCCGCCTTGGCATTGATGTGGCTGATGATGACGGCGGAGGGGACTCGGAGCTGGAATCCCTTGAAGATGACAGCATTGATGGTATTAAAGAAGACCTTGAACATGTGGAGGAGGACCTGGACCTTTCCGTGCCGGAAGGGGTCAGCGTTAATGATCCTGTCCGCATGTATCTGAAAGAGATCGGCAAAATCCCTCTTCTTACCTCTGAGGAAGAAATTGAATTGGCGAAGCGCATGGAGCAGAATGATGAAGAAGCCAAACGCAAGTTGGCCGAGGCCAACCTGCGGCTGGTTGTGAGCATCGCCAAAAAATATGTGGGCCGCGGGATGCTTTTCCTGGATCTGATCCAGGAAGGAAATCTGGGATTGATTAAAGCGGTGGAAAAATATGACTACCGCAAAGGCTTTAAATTCAGTACGTATGCAACCTGGTGGATCCGCCAGGCCATAACCCGGGCTATTGCCGACCAGGCACGGACTATTCGCATCCCCGTCCATATGGTGGAAACCATTAATAAACTGATTCGTGTTTCCCGCCAGTTGGTCCAGGAACTGGGACGTGAGCCTACCCCCGAGGAAATTGCCAAAGTCATGAATATTTCCGAAGACCGGGTACGTGAAATCCTGAAAATTGCCCAGGAACCTGTTTCCCTGGAAACCCCCATCGGAGAAGAAGATGACTCCCACTTGGGTGACTTTATTGAAGACCAGGATGTCCAGGCTCCGGCCGAGGCGGCGGCTTTTGAGCTGCTGAAGGAACAACTGGACGATGTGCTGGAAACGCTTACCCCGCGGGAGAAAAAAGTGCTGAAACTGCGCTTCGGCCTGGATGACGGCCGTTCCCGCACGCTGGAAGAAGTGGGCCAGGTATTTGGTGTCACCAGGGAGCGGATCCGGCAGATTGAAGCAAAAGCCCTGCGCAAGCTGCGCCATCCCATGCGCAGCAAGCGCCTGAAGGATTACCTGGAGTAACAGCCAAAAAACACCTTGCTTTTCAGGGTTGACGAAGAGCCTTGCGATACGCTATAATAGGCAATGCACGCATTAAGGACTTTTCCCCGATAGCTCAACGGTCAGAGCTGCCGGCTCATAACCGGTCGGTTCTAGGTTCGAATCCTAGTGGGCCCACCAAGAAGTTTTTAATGGCCCCTTGGTCAAGCGGTTAAGACACCGCCCTTTCACGGCGGTAACGCGGGTTCGAGTCCCGCAGGGGTCACCATTATACGGGCGATTAGCTCAGCTGGGAGAGCGCCTGCCTTACAAGCAGGATGTCGGCAGTTCGATCCTGTCATCGCCCACCATTGCACATACAGCAACCGTTATTAATACTGACGGTTGCTTTTTTCTTGCCATGTTTTCCCCCGGCCGGCATGGATTTTTTGGCCGTTGCAACCTGTCCCAAAAGGGAAAAGCACAGAGATGTTGAATCTAATACTTTTAGTGCGTATAGCCCCTGTTTGCTTGCAGAGGGAACAGACAGCATGTGAAAGGAGAGAAAGATGCTACTGACATTCGTGAGAAAAAAAGTGCCGTGTGATTATGCCTGGATTATTCTTAGTGTTATGTTTCTCAGCCTTTTGGCCTCCTTTGGGGCACGTGCTTCCTTTGGCGCTTATATTGGTCCCTGGGAAAATGAATTTGCCACAACCCGTGCCGTGGTAACTTCGGTATCTTTTTTGAGTTTTGTTGTTTTTGCCCTGGGCCAGCCGCTGGCAGGAAAGCTGCTCGATTATATCGGGGGGCGGCTGGTGGTGGCAGGCAGCATGGCACTGGTGGCGGTGTGCCTGCTACTGACGGCACAGGCACAGCAAGTCTGGCAGTTGTTTCTTTATTACGGCCTGGGCTTTTCCCTGGGGATTTCAGGTTGTTCAAATGTAATTACCACCGCCATTATTGCCCGCTGGTTTGAGGCCAGGAAGGGTTTTGCCATAGGCCTGACCCTGGCAGGTATGGCCGTGGGCCAGCTGGTAATGGTACCGGTGGCACTTTTTCTCATTAACCGCTTCAACTGGCGGATTGCCATGAGCCTCATCGGCCTTGTCATTCTGGTGGTGGTAGTACCGCTGATTGCTTTCTTTGTGCGTTCCCGCCCTGAAGATATGGGGCTTCTTCCGTACGGCGCCCGCAATACAGACAAGACTGCCGCCGGCGGGTCGGTCCATGTTGCGGCGCCCCAGGCATCGCTGTGGGCGGTTTTGCGGCTCAGGGAATTCTGGTTTCTGACCGTCTCCTATTTTATTTGCGGTTTTACCGACGTCGGCCTGATCCAGACACACCTGATCCCGCTGGTTCAGGATAAAGGCTTCGCTGTGACAACAGTAGCCTTAACATTCAGTTCCATTGCGCTTTTTAATATTCTTGGCACTGTGGGGACAGGCTATCTTTCCGACCATCTCCACCGCGGCAGGCAGTTGGGCTGGATCTATGCCATTCGTGCCGCTACTTTTCTCCTGCTGCTTTTAACAAAAACTCCTGCCCTGCTGCTGCCTTTTACAGTGATCTACGGCATGACGGAAATGGCATCCATTGCCCCCACCAGCGCCCTTACGGCCAGTTTATTCGGCCAGTATTCCCTGGGGACAATCCTGGCCCTCGTCTCTGTCAGCCATCAGCTGGGCGGGGCGTTTGGCTCCTGGGTGCCCGGGATCTTGTATGATCTGACAGGCGGGTATAGTTTTGTCCTGCTGCTGTCCATCGCCCTGCTTGTGGTAAGCGGGATCGTGGTTACAAGGATCCAGG
>DUUE01000121.1 GCA_012841735.1 Bacillota bacterium
CGGCAGCCCTGCAGGGAACCGGCGGTCATATCGGCCCGTTGGGGCCGGGTAAAGCCGTTGACAACGCGGGCGGTTACCCCCAGCTCCTGGCACTTCCGGACAAAAGCGGAGGCCAGATTGGGGGTGCGGACGAAAACCTGGACTTAAAAAAGTCAGGAGGTAGTCCAATGTATTCATACGAAGACCGTACAAAAGCAGTTAAGCTATACATAAAGTATGATCTATGCGCCGCTGATACTATCCGGGAGTTAGGGTATCCAAGTTATAAGATGCTATTGCGGTGGTATAAGGAGTTTGAGGAAACAGGCAGCCTGCATAAGCGACACATGAGGAGCCCCAAATACACCTTAGAGCAGATGCAAGATGCTGTTAGTTACTATTTGGAACACGGTCGTAATATTTCTCGGACGGTTAGGGCGGTCGGATATCCTTCGAGGGAGATACTTAGGGGGTGGATTGACGAATTAGCACCCGGGAAACGAAAAGCTCGCATAAAACGAAGTGCTGTGGTAAAATTCTCCAAGGAGCAGAAAAAAGATGCAGTCATTGAGCTGTGCACCAGGGAGGAACCCGCAGCCACTGTCGCTGATAGGCTCGGAACTTCCAGGTACAGTCTATACAAATGGAAAAAAGAGCTGCTCAGTGAGGAGGCCGTAAACATGAGCGAACCCGGTAAACCAATCTCTCTGATGAAAAAGAGGCACTCTTGACAGAGATTGATTCACTGAAGAAACAGATATATCGGCAACAAATGGAACTGGATATACTTAACAAGGCGGCAGAAATCATAAAAAAAGACCAGGGCATCGATCCTCGGAAGCTGGCGAACAAGGAAAAAACCAGCCTGATCGATGCCCTAAGGATGAAATATCCGTTGAATGAACTACTTAGGATGACGGGGCTGCCCAAAAGTAGCTATTTCTATCAGAAAGAGGCCCAGATTCGACCCGACAAATATGTCGCTCTGCGAACTGAGGTGAAAAAGGTTTTTGATGATAATCAAAGCCGTTATGGATACAGGCGAGTGCATGCCATAATTAAGCGCAGGGGAAACACTATTTCAGAGAAAGTTATCCGAAGGATTATGGAAGAGGAACAACTTGTCGTCCCATGCAAGAAAAAACGTAGATACAGCTCATACAAAGGAGAGATAAGTCCGGCTGTGGAAAACTTAATCTCTCGTGACTTCCATGCTGACGCACCAAACATAAAGTGGTTGACCGACCTCACCGAGTTCCATATACCTGCAGGCAAGGTCTACCTTTCACCGGTCATTGACTGCTTTGACGGGATGGCGGTCAGTTGGACGATCGGGACCAGCCCGGATGCGGAGTTGGTCAACACGATGTTAGACGATGCCATATGTAATCTTGCGGATGGAGAACATCCAATCGTACACTCAGATAGAGGCTGCCACTATCGCTGGCCCGGCTGGATATTAAGGATGGAAAAAGCCCAATTGACGAGATCGATGTCCAAGAAAGGCTGCTCGCCAGACAATTCTGCCTGTGAAGGTTTTTTCGGGAGGCTTAAAAATGAAATGTTTTACTGCCGGTCATGGAAAGGTGTTTCTATAGATCAATTCATTGATGAACTCGACAGCTATCTTAGGTGGTATAATGAGAAACGAATCAAGATGTCTCTCAGGTCAATGAGTCCCGTGGCTTATAGGCGTAGTATTGGTTTAGCGGCATGAGCAAGTCCAAAAAAATGTCCGCATCCCC
>DUUE01000281.1 GCA_012841735.1 Bacillota bacterium
CCCTCCTGTTATAACATTGCCTCAGGCTAAAACTGGCTGAGACGGAAAGGCTGCACCGACTTTGCCGCCGTGTCTGTTACAGGCCGCAGGACAAGCCGCAGGCTGCCTCTTTCTAACGCCAAAATAATGGCGGAGACACTTTCTGCCGGGGCATCAAGTGTGATGGTTTCCACAGTCAGCTGCTGCTTGTCTTCCTGGTACATATGCTGTCCTGCCGCAATAACGCGAATATTTTCCGCCACAACGCGTGTAATCGTTTCCGCGGGTACATCTTCCGCCGTCTCCGGCGGATCAATGGTAACTACACAATCCACATAATCGCCGGGCAGGATAAAGCCGGCCACGCCGGAAACACTGTTTACCGGCACAGTCAGCGCCCTGTGCCCCGGGCTGATTTTATATGCCAGGCTGCCCTCACTTTGTGTATAGACCAGGCGCGACGCCAGGATCTGCTCGCCGGCAAGCAGTCGCTCCCTGGTGTAAGCTCCCACCAGCTGGTCCTCCGCTGTCACCGCGTCGCTGTGCAGTGCCGTCTCCGGCACTTCCACCCGCTTTAACTGGGATGGGTTCAATTTGGTCCGGGCGGGTATCTCCGCCGCCGGTACATACACAGATACCAGCCTGGCAGCCGCCTTGCTCTGCGCTTCCAGCTCAGTGAGGTAGACGTAAGCTGCACCGGCGGCGGCAAGGGCGAAAACAAGTGCAAGCAAAAAAAGTTTTTTTCCTTTCATACCTATTCCCCTTCATGCCGTGGTTGGGAAATGCACATAAAACCGGGGGCTGCAGGCAGGCCGCTTTCGGGGACTGGTGAAATCCTGCCTGCTGCGGCGTAAAAGCCGGCCCGCCGGAATGCTGTCTCAATGATAAAAAAGCCCTGCCCTTGCGGGCAGGGCTGACCCTGGGGGATGTTTTTCCATTTCCTTAACTGCCGCCGCCGGCTGCGTCGGGGTCGGATACCAGTTTCCCGGTGATGCCTTCAAATACATCCTTAATTTTGCCGCCCAGCCCGATCAGAGCACCGATGGCAATAATAGAAACAAGTGCAAGAATCAGCGCGTACTCCGTCATGCCCTGGCCGGACTCTTCCGTGAAAAACCTGGCAAGCATACTTTTCATTGCTGTAGCCTCCTGATTTAAATTTCTCCCGAAAGCTGTTTGCTTTGAGTTTACCACCCTGCCGCGGCAGGAACAACAAACTATCGTCTCAATTCCTGCAGGACTACAGTCCTATTTTTTCTCCCTCGCTATTCGCCGCCGGCAAAGGCTGCAAGCGCCTGCTGCAGCAGGTCTGACACTACCGTTCCCAGTCCTTTTACCAGCAAGATTACAGCCATGGCTATGAATGCCAGCACAAGACTGTATTCAGTTAGGGCCTGTCCCTCTTCACAGGAAAGAAAAGCCACCGGAGCTTTCATGACCATACACCTCCGCAACTTTACTGTAGCAAAGAAAAACCGGAAGCACATCGGGCTCCGGTCATAAAAAAAACGGGACTTCTGTCCCGTTCAGAGCTTCACCATTCTGTTTTTCACGGCATAGAGGGCGGCCTGGGTCCTGTCATTTACATCCAGTTTGCGAAAAATATTTGTAATATGGTTTTTCACCGTCTTTTCACTGATAAACAATTCTTCCCCGATTTCTTTATTGCTTTTGCCCCGGGCAATGAGAATTAAAACTTCAATTTCCCGGCGTGTCAGCGGCTCTTCCGGCATGCTGTGCCTGGCTGCCAGGCGGCGGAATTCACCCAGCATTTTGGCTGTAATGGCGGGAGCAAAGACGCTTTCTCCGCGGTAAACTTTCCTGATTGTTTCCACCAGCGAATAGGTTTCGATATCTTTCAGGAGATAAGCGGAAACACCCGCTTTCACCAGTTCATAGATATATTCTTCGTCGTCATGGATGGTGAGGGCAATTATACTGGCTTCAGGTATGTCTCTTTTTATCTGACGTGTTGCCTCAATGCCGTTCATACCCGGCATGTTGATATCCATGAGAATAATATCCGGCCGGCACGTTTTTGCCAGTGCACATGCAGCCTGTCCGTCTGCGGCTTCCCCCACTACTTCCAGGTCGTCATGCAGGGAAAAAATACGCCGCAGGCCGTCGCGGAGCAATGCATGGTCATCCACAACAAGCACTTTTATTTTGTCTCTCTCCATCTGTGCTCACCTCTTTGTCGGTATGGTGATGCTGATTTCCGTCCCTTTGCCGGGAGCGGAGCGTATATCTATCTTTCCGGCCAGCAATTGAACCCGTTCACGCATCCCCAACAGGCCAAAACTGTCATATTCCCCGCCGGCAGCCTCCAAGACCTGCTGTGTATCAAAACCGCAGCCGTCGTCAGACACCACAATGTTAACCCGCCCGGCCAAAATCTCCAGTTTAATGACGCACCGCCCGGCAGCGGAATGCTTCACCGTATTGTTGAGGGCTTCCTGGACAATACGGAAAATGGCAACTTCCAGGGCGCTGGGCAGGCGTTGTTCTTCATCGCCCAGTACTACCAGTTCCATAACAATGTCTGTCCTTTTCTGCAGTTCCACCAGGTAGCGCTTCAGGGTGGGCACAATACCGAGGTCATCAAGTACCATGGGCCGCAGGTTAAAAATAATTTTACGCACCTCCTGCAGGCTCTCCCGCACCATTGTCTTTAAATCATGCAGTTCCTGCCTGACCTTCTCCGGTTCCAGATCCATCAGCTTTTCACAGATCTCCGCCCGCAGGACCACGTTGGCCATGGACTGGGCGGGACCGTCGTGAATTTCCCTGGCAACACGCTGCCTTTCCTCTTCCTGTGCCATGATAATGCGCAGGCTTAATTGCTGCCTTGTTTGCAGCTCGTCCAGTTTGACCGTCATACTGTGCAGGTCGCCGGATAGCAGCTGGATAGCCAGTCCCACCTGGTTTTCCAGTTTTTCGGCCCTGCTTAATGTTTCCGTAGCATGACGCAGCATATTTTCCAGGTGTGCCCGCTGCTTGCGCAGCTGCTCTTCCCGCTCACGCATTGCCGTCAGCTGCAATTGCAGGTGTTGTGCTTCTTCGTACGCCACCTGAATTTCACGCTCACTGTAAAGCTGAAAATTTCTGTTTACTTCAATCAGATAGTGACGTGCCAGTTTGAAGTCGCGCTCCAGCCTGTCACTCTCGGTGATAATGCTGACAATTTCGCCTTTCACTTCCACCAGCCGGGCCATCAGTTCATCCCGCTGACGGCGGGAATCGCGGGCAATGTTTATAATCTGGTTGCGGCCCCTTTCTATTGTCAGCAGCATATGTTTAATTGTGTGATCAAGTCGTTTAATATCCTGCAACTTTTCCACCGTCCTGTCCAGGAACCATCTTTTTCTAAATCATTCGACTCTAAAACAAGCCTTTCCTTCCTGCACCTGGTATTTTCGACAAGAGTTGCATTTTGCCGACAGCATATTTTTACCGGCATTAATTACACTACTAAGAGCCCTGTCTGCCGGTAACGACGGCTGCTAGTGAACTAATTCACTTAATTTATTTATTTTTGTGAATAATTATTATTTTTATCAATGAATAAAGAACAATTGATTAAATTTGACGTAACTGATACAATATAGCCTGGGGAAAAATGTACTTATTTTTCCACACAACTAATAAAAGGTGTGTGATTTTACAATGAGTGATTTACAAAGGCTGTTCAAACCAAAGTCCGTTGCTGTGATCGGAGCATCAAACAAAAAAGGAAAAATAGGGTATTCCGTCATGGCCAACTTAAAAGACAGCGGCTTCCAGGGCGCAGTTTATCCAATTAACCCGAAAGAAGAAGAAATTTTGGGATACCGCTGCTATCGTTCCGTCAAAGATGTGGGACAACCAATTGATGTAGCCGTCGTCACCGTACCGGCCGCCCTGGTGGCGGGAGTGGCCGAGGAATGTGGCGTGGCCGGGGTAAAATTTTTGGTCGTAATTACTGCCGGCTTTAAGGAAATCGGCAAGGAAGGGCTTGAACGCGAGCGGGAACTGGTCAGAATATGTCAAAAATATAACATCCGCATTGTCGGCCCCAACATTGTAGGAGTGATAGACACCAACGCGCCCTTCAACGGTTCTTTTACCAAGGACATGCCCCTGAAAGGCAAAATTGCCTTTATCTCACAGAGCGGAGCAATGCTCCTCGCCATTC
>DUUE01000413.1 GCA_012841735.1 Bacillota bacterium
CAGAGAATTTCCCCGTCGGTGTCCCGCGAGCGGCGGGATCTCTCCAGAGGTGCGTCCCCTGCCGGTACTGCTGCCTGAGAGTTTCCCTCCCGGTCGCCAAACCCGGAAGATTGCTCCTTCGGCGGCCCCTGTCAAGGCCCTCTCCCAGCAGGTTCATACGCATATATAAAATATCTAATATTATCATAACAGATTACTACCAAAAGAGCAATACAGAATAATTGACAGATAGAAGAGATTATGCTAACTTGTTAGTACAGGTATTTACCCGTAAGCATAATAATGGAAATTATCCTTGCTTTTTATGTAGTCTCGTATGCCAAATTAAAAGGAGGCAGCCTGAGAAATAGCTTACCACATCTTCATATCTATTTAAAGCTCCGGCTAATTTAGCCCATGATGCGCCCAGTATTTGCTAGTCACTAAAAAACAGGAGGTTTAAAAGATGTCTCAACCAGAGCCCATGCTGGCGCCAAATAACAAAAGCAAGCTTACGTTCATGAAAATCAACGCTTTCGCTGCGGGTTCCTTTACAGTAGCCTTACTCTTCGGCATCGCAAACACTTATTTTACCTATTTCATAACCGACGTCGCTCTCGTTCCGGCTGCTGTTATGGGCAGCGCCTTTCTGGTTACACGATTAATTGATATCGGCTGGACTCCTCTTTTAGCGGGACTGATGCAAAACAGCAGATCAAAATTGGGCAAATACCGCTCATGGATTATTTACACAATGCCCATTGTATTTGTCTTCGTGGTCCTCTGTTTTACAAAGATATCAGGCCCTCCAGTCTTAATGGCCATTTTATACGGTCTTTTCTACCTCTTTGGCTTCGGACTGCTGGACAAGCCCGGCGGTGCGCAGAAGGCGCTAATGGTGCGCATGGCTTCAGACACCAGGGAGAGGATGCTGCTCACCTCCCGCGCCGTGCAGTTCGAAAATATAGGCCGTATCCTCTTCTCGGCCCTTACCCTGCCCCTGATTGGCCTCATTGGAGGCGGCAACGAGGCTAAAGGGTTTTTTTGGGTGGCACTTATCTATGCCGCACTTGCGGTCGTTGGCTATTATATAACTGCCTGGTCTGGAAAAGAGTACGATGTTTACGAGGCAGAAGAGATAAAAGCAAAAGAAACGCTAACAGTTAAGCAGATGTTCGAGGTTGTGGTTAAAAACCCGCCGCTTCTCGTATCCATGCTTATCGAAGCAATTCGTTATGTTGCATTTATGGTTTTCGTCTCCACCATGGCTTACTATTTCAAATACGTAATTAACGATATCAACTCGTTAACCAATGTTCTGATAATAACCAGCATTGTATGCCTCGGCGGAAGTCTCGTCGCCCCTGCTATCAGCAACAAAATCGGAAAGAAAGCTACCTGCGTGCTCGCCATGGCGCTTTACGCGGCAGGCTTGCTGCTGCCCCGCTTCTTTGCAGTTGGCAGTATTCCCTTTTTTACTTTTTGCTTGAGCCTGGCCTATATTGGACAAGCCCTGCAACACTGCGTGGGGGTTGTCTTGTTTTCTGACTCGGCCGATTACTACGAGAGTAAAACAGGTGTTAGCGCGCATGGATTTGTTATGTCAATGTATATTCTGCCCGTGGAAGTAGCCATTGCTTTCAGTGTCCCGGTGGTGGGATGGTTCCTGGCAGCCATCGGCTACGACCCCAATCAGATCCCCACTGCTGCACAGCTGGTCGGTATTCAGAACCTGGTACTGCTAATACCCGGGTTAATGTTTATTGGAGCTGTAATCCTGGCCCTGCTTCATCCGCTGAGTGAAAAGCGGCTGGCTAAAGTACAGATGGATCTTCAGGAGATGCATGCCCGCACGGCTGCCCAGGCAGCCGAATAAAACATGCAGTGCAGATCACTTCCGGGCCAAGCAGAGCAAAGCAATAAGCGCCTGATTGATTCAGGCGCTTTCTTTATGCCGTCGCGGGACATCCCCTGATTTTGGCGATTTAACTCCAGTGCCTTTTATGTTTTAGACTGTTTTTCTCTTCCCGAAGAGACCCTGCCGGTAGGCTGTGTAATAGCGGCGGCAGTATTTATCCCTGCCCAGGAGGGCTTCCGTGGCCAGTATTGTAGCAATAGTGTCCTTATCTGTGGGATCAATAATCGCCGTATCCATGCCCGCCGCGATGGCCAGAGAGAGAAAATTAAGATTAACCGCCCTGCGATAGGGCATGCCAAAAGAAATATTGGAAAGACCCGAGGTTATTCTCACTGTGGGATAAATCCGCTTGATCTCCGTGATTACCTCCCTGAAAGTCAGGAAGGTATCATTTACCGCTGAAAGGGCCATAACCAGCGGATCAATTAAGATGCGCTCAGGGGAGATATCGTATTGCCCCGCCTTCTCAATAAGCTGAACTGCTATGGCAACTTTGCTCCCGGCATCGTAAGGGATCCCCTTATCGTTGCAGGTGAGCGCAATAATCTGCCAGTCATTATCGCGGAGCAGCGGATAGATTACTTCACCCTTGCTGCCCTCGCCGGATACCGAATTGATGATCCCGCTTCGCTTAACCCTGGGCAGAACCGCTTCAATAATTTCAGCGTTGGGGCTGTCGATACAAAGCGGTGTATCAACCGTGTCCTGTACCAGGTCGATCAGCCAGTTCAGCGTCTCCAGCTCTTTATCCGGGCTTCCGCCGGCGCAGATGTCAAGGTAATCAGCGCCTGCCCGGACCTGTTTCCTGGCCAATTCGCAGATATAGTTTTCATCGCGGGAAGCGATGGCCCTGGCTACAGAAGGAATGGTCCCGTTGATTTTTTCACCGATGATCATCATAATCTTTCACCCTATGCTCACAAAGTTTACACCCTGCACAAGAACCGTGATTATTTCTCTATACTTACCTTCGCCGGGTCTGATTGGGCATGATCTAACCGCCTGCCGCTACCGGAAGCAGCTCAATCACGTCGCCGGGCCCAACATAAGCGCTTTGCGCCCGGAAGCCTGCCGGTACAATTTCATTGTTGCATATAATCATAAAACAGCCCTGTATCTCAGGGCGATGGAGATCTATTCCGGCACATTTCAGCGCCTGCAAAATTGTAATTTTGCCTGACACCCTGACAATGATTTCACCGCCCTCGATGCCCAGCATACCGGCCAACGGTTCGTTAACAATTACTTTCACCGCCGCCATCCGCCTCCCCCTTTAACATTCAGCGTTCCTGGCAGGTTAGAAGTTGTAGAACTGGTCCAGTTCTTCCGGCGGGACATCGAAGACGGCATTTGTCGGCGGCAGGGGCTCGCTGCAAAGCCAATCTGGCAGCCTGTCCGGGCCCACACCCGATTTATCGTTAAAGGCGCGCTCCATCCGCAGGACCTCCTTGCCGGTCTCCAGCAGGTCGCCCCCGGTCCAATTCTCATCAAGCATTGCGTTAAAGAGCCCCACAAATTTATCCGGCCCGTTAATAAAGGTAGCAAACATGCACATACCCGCCGAATCAAAAAAGGCCATGTTGATCTGGGCAGCGCGGCAGATGTCAACTTTCCCTTTCGGGTCGAGATTGAAATCCATATCCATCTCCACCGAGCCTGCCGTATGATCGGCGCCCTGTGTCGACGTGGCATAGGTTGTCCCGTAGCCTTTGAGAGGCCGTGCCGCATGATAGGGCAGCGCCTGCCCTTTTACCGCGGGGACGCGGCTAATCCCCAGCACTTTTGCCGCATTGGCGCATCCCGATCCGATGATCCTGCCCATTGGAGTGTTCTGGCGAACCTCCTCGAGGTATGACATCACCTTATCTGCGTCCCCGAATTCAAAAAGACCAACATCGTTGAGTATGCCCACAGTCGCTCCAAATTCCATCGTATCTATGCCCAGCTCATCGCAAGCCCGGTCGATTCTCAGCAGCATATCCAGATCGCCAATCCCCAGGTTGGAGCCGCAGGCAGCTGCCGTTTCAAACTCATACCCGGAGGTGAGATAGCCGCCCTTTTCATCATTGAGAATAGTGCTGCAGCGCAAGACACAACCCGGCATGCAGCCATGGCCCGTCACCGAGCCGCGAGTTTTAACATGCTCCATGATGACATTGGGGCTTAGCCCCATGGCCTTTTCACCAAAAGTGCCGGCGCGGTGGTTAAAGGTAGGCAGCCCGCCCCGCTCATTCTCCGAGACAATACTGCCGTTGGTTGTAAATCTGGAGATGATCTGGCTGACCGGGTCCTCTTTGATCAGCTTGACCGCAGCTTTACAGGCTTCCGCAAATTCCTTCTCCCGGGCGCCTTTACGCATTGAGCTCCCTGTATCATCGACAACGATAGCTTTTAACCCTTTCGCCGCCATGACCGCCCCCATGCCCCCACGCGCCGCCACGCGGCAAGGCCTCCCCTTTGTGTCGGTCACGCTCACGCCGGAGTTGATCATCTTCATGACACCGGCAGGCCCTGCCAGGATGATAGAGACATGTTCTCCGTGGCGCCTTTGCAGCTCGGCAACGGCATCGTAATTGGTCATCATTTCAATGCCGCCGGCAGGCTCCAGGGTTAATCCTTCCCGGCAGACTTTTAAGACCTTGTATTCGGCGGAGCTGCCTGTAAACATCAGGGCTCGCACTCCAAGCCGGCCCAGCTTGTGAGCGGCTGTTCCTCCCGCATTGGCTTCCTTAATTCCGTTTGTCATCGGGCTTTTTCCGCCTACTGAAAGGCGGCCTGAGCAGGGCGCCGCCGTCCCGGCCAGTATGCCGGGGGCTACCACAAAAACACTCTCTGCAGAAAGCGGGTGAGCCGTCGGAGACATATACCTGGTTGTCAGCCAGTCCACCATATATCTACCGCCAACCAGCTTATTCTCAACCCTAATATCGGTATAATACTTCCCTTCATTCATGTCGATTCTGTAAATCATGATATGATGCCTCCTTTAAACCAACCTGCTGATATGCAATTAGGATATCCAGGTTTGGAGAAAACCTTTTCCGGGATGAGCGCGCTCTTCTATGCCTGTTTCTGCCAACCTCGGGGTCTTTCGGAATAATCTGCTGGAGAGGCGAGCCGCCGGACATAATCCGGCGGCTCATAATTAATACTAAGCTGTCTGCCTTGCTGCCAGCTCTGCCCTGATCTTCTCTACCCGATCACCGGTTAGCGGATAGAGGAGCGTAAGGACAAGAGCAGCCACGAACATGATGCCGGGAAGCAGCAGAATCAGGTTTTGCATGCTCACTGCCTGCGCGGCAGTAAGCGCTGCGCCCGCCTCATAGCCCATGGCATCAAGCAGCCAGTTGACAATGCCTCCGCTGAGGGCAATGCCGATCTGGACGGGGAAGACGAACAGGGACATGATAAAGCCCTGTGCTTTCAGCCCGGCCTTGTGTTCGAAATAATCTGCCGACTCGGCAAACATGATCGGCGCCGAGCAGGTGGCAAGCGACATGCCGAAATAGATAAGGACGAAGCCCAGGCCGAAGATGTTAACATTCGGGGGCAGCACTCGCGGCATAAGTGCGCCCAGCGCGTAGCAGAACATCGCCAGGCTCATCGCATTTTTCCGGCCTAATTGCTTGAGGATCAACGGCGCTACCAGGCTGCTTAGCAGCGAGGAGATGCTGGCAATAGTCATGATCGGAGTAATCTTGCTAAAATCCTGTAGGATATACTGGAAATAGTAAGCCATCGTGGAAATGAAAATCATGAAGGCGGTAAACTTAAGCGTTTCAACAAACAACATAATGATGAGCGGTTTATTTTTCACTACCGAATCGAACATCTCTTTGGCGTTAAGCGAGTAGAGAGACTTTCTCTTCCTTCTCTTTTCGACCTTATCCCCATACTCGTAGATATCGTAATCCTTGCCCGCGTAGGCGGTTAACATATAGCCGATAAAGCAAAGAATAGCGATAATCAGGGCGACCCAGAAAAAGCCCTTGGCATTTGGTTTATCTCCACCGCCGCTAATTAGAATCGCCAGCGGCAGAAAAGAAGCCGAAAATATAATCTTGCTGATATCCTGAAACTGGGAGCGCCTCGTGGAAAGCCGCCTGTAATCATCATCGTTCGAAGCCATGACCGTCATCAGGGAAAGCTGCGAATTACCGCACATCCCGATCAAGCCGGAGGCGATAGCGTTGGCAAGGCTGTAGAAAAGCGCCAGGAAAATGGGCGTACCGCTAACCTTGGTAAAACAGAGAACCGCACATACCGACACTATGGGCATACAATAAAATATCCACATGCGGTATTTGCCCAGTCGGGAACGGCCGTTCTGAACCAGCACCCCCATGAGCGGTACAGCGACAACCAGAAGCAGGCGGACAATGAAATTAGCCGTTCCGTAAATGCCGGGATCAACATGAGCTATATCAGTTGCATAATAGTTCGAATAGCTGTTTACCAGGCTGAAAAATATAGCCGCAGTAAATGTGCCCATGGCAAACATAATTACTTTTGATTCGGGCAGTCTTTTTTCAGCAGCCAATTTGGTATTCAATTCTTCTCCTCCTCATTTACAATTTCTAAAACAGCTGTGATAGAAATGATCTCTTTGGGCAACAGCCAGTTCCCCAGTCTGCTCTTAAAACATGTATTTTCCGGCATACCCCCTTTATCTATCGGCCAAGCTTGCTCCAATCTTGTATATTCATGTAATAATATGATTGCTGTCATGCTGCCAGATGGGAATATTCCCCTGCCACCTTCCGTTAAATGGGCTGCCGGGAAACCGTCCCTGCGCTCCCGGCAAATGAGATCAGCGCTTGGCCAGCGTTAGCATAAGCCCGATAAGAAACCTTCTGCGCACGGCCTCATCATCGGGAAGAAAATCCAGGTATTTCAGCGCCGCCTCAAAACCTTCAGGATATTTTGTAAAATCAACCTGTTCCTTTTTAGCCGATTCGGACATCATTGCTTCCTCCTTTCCCGGTTACGGGCGGTATTCGCGTACAAACTCACAGACAGCCAGGAGATTTTCCCGCCGGCAATCAGTGCGGTAAGAGATCATTTTATCCTGGCTGAGGATAAAGCCGCCGCTGCCGCCCAGTTCATCCAGCAGCTTGCGCGCATAATCGACGCATTGCTGCCTGGTCCCATTCCCCAGCAAGGCCGAAGGCATGCCCCCGATGACGCAGCAATTCGGTAAGAGACGGCGTATTTCAAATATGTCGTCCTGTTCAACAAGGAGACAAATATGACCCTTCGGGTAATCCTGCAGGTACTCGGCAAAACGTTTAAAGCTTCCTTCGATAAAGAGGTAAATTGTCTTATCCTTAGACACAATCACATCCAGTATGCGTTTTAGGGTGGGCCAGTAGAAGATCTCCCACTGCTTCCGGTTCATGATCGTATGGGCAAGGATGGCCAGGATGGCATCGAAACAGAAATCGGGATGCCTGCCGGGCTTGTCATTCATGTAATTCTGGATAACCGGTTCGGCAATGATCGCATCAAGGACGTGGCATGCCTCCTGCACTTTCTCCGGATGGCGGTGCATATCAGTAGCCAGGCCCTTTATTCCCCGCAAGCCGGTAAAAAGAAATTCTATGCCAAGTGAAATAAAACCGTTGAACGGCGCAATCAGATGCGGCACACCGTATTCTTCGGCCAGTATGCGGTTCCTCTGGAAGGAAGCATTGTAAAAAGCCTGCTGCTCCAGGGCGCACTGCCGGAGCAGCTCTCCCGGCATTTCGCTGTTGAAAAGCTCAAATTTCCTGGGCAGAATCGTTTCCCAAATGAACTTTACCGGGTCGGCAATCAATAAATCGTACTCATCCGGCTCAAAGAGAGTAAAATCTTTGATCGTTATTGTCTCTCGCACATCGTCAAAGATATACTGCGAGGTGCCCAGAGTTTCTGTGACACGCTGCGGATTGCGTATCCCGGTTTCCTGGTAGCCGTCAAAGCCGTAGCGCTCGTGAAATGTGCGCATTACCTTCTCCATGATCTCATAATCATGCGTAGCCTCGGTAAATGTATAACCGGCGTCTAATATTTGCCAGGTCCAAAAATTTGCAAGGTGCGGTACCCGATCGGGTTTTCTCTCCATCAATGTAGCATCGCGGAATAACTGTACCCGGTATTTTTCCAGCTCCTTCACGGTCATGTCTCTCATCCCCCTAATTTTCAGAAGCCCATTCGCGGCAGATTTTCACGCCCTGGGCGGCATTATAGCTCCAGGCATCCGCACCAATAAATTTGCAGTTGTCGGCATTCACCGGCACTCCGCCGATAATCACCTTGACCTTCTCGCGCAGCTCTGCCTCCACGAGAGCATCCACGGTCCGTTTCATCGAATCAATGGCCAGGGTAAGAACACCCGACAGGCCAAGTATCCTGGCTCCCGATTCTTGCAGGCTTTTAACAATGTCAGCGGGAGGAGTGTCGATGCCCAGATCGAGAACTTCAAAACCCGCAGCCTCCATCATTCCTTTAACAATATTTTTACCGATATCATGCAAGTCACCCTCGACAGTACAGAGGACTATTTTTCCCAGCCTGTTTTCACTGTTACAGGTCATGAGGGGCCTAACTAAATCAAGAGCTTTAGACATGAGATCGCCGGCAAAAATAAGATCGCCGACGAAGTATTCTCCCGATTCGAAACGATCCCCCACTGTTTCAAGCCCTTTCTGAAATGCGGCCACCACTCTTTCAATCCGGGGCTCCCCGGCTGCAGCGACTTTGTTGACAATATCCATCACAGCTTCTTCTTCAAGGTTGCCGACAGCATCTTCCAGTCTGTCATAGTCGATCATAGTATCTCCTCCTTTGCATAATCGGTGCGGTAGCCCAGGCCTCGCTTTAAGAAGCCCTATAAGTATCTACATGTATATACATGTTGTGATATTGTAACAGTTCTACTCAACTGTCGATATTCCTCTTCGGGTAATAAAATTTTAAGTATGCTCTCCGTTACATGCCCCGCGCAGCTGTTCCGCGTAGGCCAGGAATTCATCAATATCCTCTGGTTTTGTATCAAAGGAGGTGACAAAGCGGGACATGCCCGGTTCCGGTCCGAAATTGAGAAAGATGTAGCGCTCATTAAGTTTAGCGCGGATCTCTTGATTTACGTAAGCAAAGAGTTCGTTCGCTTCGGGTTTGTAGGGAACGCGAAATGATGGACTTTTTTTCATCCCCTCATATAGCCGGAGCGCCATGGCATTGGCATGGCCGGCCATCTCAAGCCAAAGGCCGTCCTTAAGCGCCTCAATAAACTGTGCGGCAATAAAGCGCATCTTGCTATAGAGCTGTCCGCAGCTCTTGCGGCTGTATTTAAAAAAGTTTGAAAGGGTGCGATCGAAAAAGACAATTGCTTCTCCAAACATGAGGCCGTTTTTTGTCCCGCCAAAGGTGAGCAGATCCACTCCCGCCTCCCAGGTAATCCCCTTCAAATCACCGCCGCAGGCAACCACGGCATTTGCCAGCCGCGCGCCGTCCATGTGCACTTTCATACCGTGTGAATGGGCAATGGAGCAAAGCTCCTTGAGCTCCTCCGGTTTGTAGACAGCACCTTCGTCAGTTGCCTGCGTCAGGCTGAGAACTGCAGGCAACGCCACATGCTCGCTCTGCCATTCGCTGACCAGCTCGAGCAGCGTTTCAGGCTTGATCTTGCCCAGCACTGCCGGCATCCCGATCAGCTTGCCGCCGGCGATGCGTTCGGGCGCACAGGTTTCAGCCCTGTTGATATGCGCACTTCCAGCACAGATTATGGCCTGATATGGCTTGATGACATGGGCCAGCGCCGCACAGTTTGCGCCGGTGCCGTTCATGGCAAAGAAAATGTCTACTTCGCGATCAAACAGACGGTTAAATAGCTCCTTCGCTTCTGCAGTTACCGGATCATACCCATATGCTGAAGCGTGACCATAATTTACCTCCTGCAGGGCGCGCATGATCCGCGGATGTACTCCCGAACAGTTGTCGCTCTCAAAACCTCTTTCCCCGCTCAATAGCTCTCTCATTTTACTTCCTCATGGCAAAAAAAATGTATTAACATGTATATATAAGCTGACTTTATTTTATCGCCCATTACGTTACATGTCAATACAGTTGGTGGTGCTCAATTAATTCATTTGAACGAATAAGCCTGAATGGAAAACCGAAGCGGGTTGATATATGTAAATCCCAATCCTAAGGGCTTGTTGCTGCTGTCAAAAAACTTCTGTTTTATCACCACAACAGGCATCTCTTTCCCAAGTTGCAGCAGTTCCAGTATTTCCGGCTTGGCTTTTTCACAGTATATCCTCAACTCCTTGTTAACCGTAAACAAGGAGTTCCTCTGTGCAACAAGTTCCGGAAAGTTGGCAAAACGAATTTCTTTTTCAATTATGGGCTCTCCACGCTTGTAGGGAATATACTTTATGTCATAAGCAACAGGGTTCTTTGCAGAGCAGAAAAGCCGCTTGATCCTGATTAACTTAATCTCGTTATCTATCTGCAATTCAAGCCTCAACTGTTTGGTGGAATTAACAATATTCACATCCAGCAGCTTGGTAGCCTCGGGAACTATGCCGGGCATGCTTGCTTCGTTATAAGATAGCTCGTATTTGTGCTGTTGCGGCTCGCAGACATAATAGCCTTTTCCGGGAACGGAATAAGTATATCCCTCATTGTTTAGCAAGGATAAGCTTCTCCGCACGGTCATCCTGCTTACCTTGTAAAGCCCTGCCAGCTCATTTTCTGACGGGATTAGCTCTCCCGGCGAATAAATTCCCTTATTAATCTTCTCTTTCAGATCACGGGCAATAATTGCATACTTAGGCCCGCTCAACAGCGCTCATCCTCTCTTTATACCACTGTTCACACTGGGCCACGCCCTCCGAAGCGCTTTTTGTAAAATGATCAGCCCCGATCATGAGAGAAGCATCCTGCGAAACGGCATGCCCGCCGATGATAATTTTCAACTGCCGCCTCAAGCCTTCAGCCTCCAGAGCTTCAACGATCTCTCTCATGGCAGCCAGCGAAGGCGTTATTATCCCACTCAAACCAACTATCTCGGGACGAACCTCTTTAATCTTCTCAATGAAACGTTCTTTAGGCACATCACAGCCCAGGTCATAGACTTTAAAGCCGGAAGCTTCCAGCATGCAGATAAATATATCTTTACCGATATCGTGCAGGTCGCCCTCTACAGTGCCGACAACAATTTTGGCCTTGTTCTTTGCTTTGCTTTTTGGCGGAGTCATGCCTTCAGTTTTCAGGACCTCTTTATAAATAACTCCTGCCATAATCAAATCTCCAATAAAGTAACCACCCTGCTCATATATTTCACCAACCTTTTTCATCCCTGCCTCAATTAGTTGCCGCAGATCGTCAGGGTCCCGGCCAATTTTCAGCTCCTCCTTGACAAGCTGAATGACTCTTTTTTCATTCAATTCCGTGACGGCCTGGATCAGTTGCTCGTCCATACGCATTCGCTCCTTGTAGCCATCAATTTATTTTACGCTATATTCTGCCTATTTTATTTATTTACGTAAAGTATCTCCATGACTCTTATTATAACCGTTAACTGGAGCGGCAACAAGGAGCCCCGCCATCTCGCTTTCAGCTCCACGGCCGGCCCACTGCCGTGATTTCTATGACCGTCTCAACAAAGAGCTTATGCTGCAGGCCGCTTTCTTCCCCGTCATCGCTTAAGCGCCGGAGATTGGCAAAACGATCCTGC
>DUUE01000235.1 GCA_012841735.1 Bacillota bacterium
CAAAAGCCTTGGTCATATTGGGATCATAGACCCCAATGGTTTCACTGTTTTCATCTCTGCTGATGATCAAGACTCCGGTATCTTCATCAACGTCAACGATGTCGTCGAAGGAAACCCGCTGTCCCGGTTCCCTTTTCATTATCACGTAATTTAAGCCCATGTTGAAGGGAAAGGCATTGGGAGCCCGGTTTATTACCGATGCTTGGACATAAGACAACATCATTATTGCACTTAACGCAATAAGGATGCTGAGTAAGTTTATCAGCAGTTGCCGGGTGCTGAAATTCATGCTTTCACCTCTCGCTCACATCTTTTTTGTGTGGGAGCAAGGGGTCATCATACGCTACTATAGAGCTCGTTTGGTGATTATTATCAACCGGACCTGTGGAGGTTACTTGTCTGATTGCGGGTCTCTGAGAGGAACCTTATACGTAATCCCTCTATATTTTGAGCAAAACTATTTAATTCCTTGTCCAGGGCACTCCCATACTTTCCTAATCAATTATATATTTTTGACATTATTGTTGTCAATGTGAAACAAATGTAATTTGTGCCTTTTCGCTCTCATGGGGGACAGTTTTTCTGTTCTTGATTCCTTGGGGAACTGGCATTATCCTTATTATGACAGAGGGCGTTTATCCATGTTTTTTCATAAAGCAGCCGGGACGTTCCAGCCTTCGGAGCAGGCGGCATGGCACCGTGGCGGGTTTAAAGCCTGAACCACACCCTCCTCCAGCGATGCTATTATAGTATTGCCACAATGTCCATAAGGAGCAAGATAATGGTATATCACAGCTCAAAGATCCGGGGGTTGAATACTATTTTGCCCAGTATAAGTACGCACGGTCGCAAGTGGGTATATGCTACAAAAGATTTGGTTCTGGCTGCATTATTCTTAGACACTCTCGGCGGGGATTTCACCTGTTGTATCGGGCGGGATAAAATCACCGGGAAACCGTATCTATGCGATCGTTTCAGGGGAGCTTTTGATTTGCGTTAGCCATCCCCGGCATCCGCTTCTTTGATACGGCCGACCAGGTACGGATCTGAAGAGATCCTGGCCAAGGCGGTCAAACCCTTTCGCCATAAGTATGGATTGACATCTATAGACAGAAAATGCTATATTTTCTCTAGAAAAAAGCAAATTCCCATAGTTAAGTAATATATCAGAGATGGCATGATCTATAGCCAAAAAAACGGCGCTCATTTTTATTGGCATCTATTCAAAAATTGATTAACATGTTGGCTTAATTCAAAAAACGGAGGTATTGAAAGCTAAATTTAATTAAAAGAGATTAGGAAGGAGGTAAAATAATGAAACCGAGAAGATTGTTGGCAACTTTTATAATTGTCATAGCGATTGTTGCAATGGCAGCCGCTACCGCAAAAGCATGGATAAGCCCTCCAAGCGGTAGAAATGCTGTTGGCTTTGCAGATGAAACAGTGTATTTTTATTGGCGGCCGATAGTTACAAGAACTGCAGTAACTGGCAACCCTGCGCAAGTATATACTTTAGAAATACTCTCGGCATCTTACAGAAATAACGTCTTAGCAAATATTGATGGCATATCAGCAACTATTACTAGGTTAGTGTACGGGGCAGTAGTAAATATAAAGAATTCTGCGTTTGGTGGAG
>DUUE01000353.1 GCA_012841735.1 Bacillota bacterium
AGTCTGTTCGGTTTGAAAAAGGAAAATGTGCTTGGTCGCTCCTTTTTTGTGTTTTTCCCTGCGGCAGACAAAAACACTGAAAATCTCATGTATGAATTATTGACGAAAGCAAAAAGCGTGCGCAACAAGGCAATCCGTTTATACAAACAGGACGGGTCTCTGATGTACTGCCTGCTTTCAACGGAAATCGTGGAACTGGATAATGAAGAGAGTATGATTATTACCATTATGGATGTATCCAAACAACGCCTGATGGAGCTGGAAATGGCCCGCCTGGACCGCCTGAACCTTGTCGGTCAGATGGCCGGGGGGATCGGTCACGAAATCCGGAACCCGATGACCACGGTACACGGTTTCCTGCAGCTTTTGGCGACAAAAGAAAAATATAAAGAGGACAGGGAGTATTTTGACATTATGCTTTCCGAACTGGACCGGGCCAACTCCATCATCACGGAATTTCTCGCTCTCTCCAAAAAGGAAATTTCCGTCCATGGGCGGCAGAACCTTGTCCACATTGTAAAAAGGCTCGAGCCGCTGATGGAAGCTACTGCCCTGCGTCTTGGCAAACACATTACGTATCGCTACAGCACTGTTCCCGATATATGTGTCAATGAAAAGGAGATCAGGCAGGTCATCTTAAACCTGGTCCATAATGCCATGGATGCTTCGGATGAGATCGGCATCTCCGTCCGCTGTGACGGGAAACATGTAATACTGGAAGTAAGGGACAAAGGGCCGGGACTTGCCCCGGAGGTTCTGGAAAACCTGGGGAAGCCGTTTTATACCACCAAAGAAAACGGGACAGGGCTGGGACTGCCCATTTCCTTCTCCATTGTCCAACGGCATGAAGGGTTTATAAATGTTACTGCCGGCAAAAACGGAACTGTTTTTGCTGTCTGCCTGCCGGTACCGGAAGCGGGCACCATGCATCTTTATCTGCAGGACCGGCAGTTGACACCGGCTTACCAGCTTTAAGAAAAAAGAATGCCCCTCTATGTGACAGGAGGAAACACTGTTTTCAGGCAGTGTTTTTTTTCTTTTAACCGCATGGAGCAATGTGATATAATTAGAGCGGAATAGTATGGATTATTTGAATGTGTAAAAAATGTACGGCGGCGAAATCTACCCGGGACAATATTTCCGGGGGAAAAATGAGGACATTGAGCATTGCACTTCAGTCAGACGGAGGTCCAATCAGCATGGGGGAAATTACAGAAATCAGGCTGCATGGCCGCGGCGGGCAGGGAGTGCTCTTTGCGGCAACTGTCATTGCTGAGGCGGCTTTTTTGGAGGGTAAAAACGTCCAGGCTTTCGGGCTTTTTGGCGCGGAAAGGCGCGGGGCTCCGGTGGCGGCTTTTGTCCGTGCGGGAAACAATTCCGTAATGCCGCGCTGCCGGATCGCCCGGCCCGACCTGGTTGTTGTTTTTGACAGCGCCCTGTCGCCGGATTATGTGCTTAACGGTCTAAAAAAAGGAGGGCTGCTGCTGGTCAACAGTCCCGCTGCACCGGCTGCCGCAGCCGGTTACAGAACGGCGGCAGAACATGCAATCTGGTCGGTTGACGCAACAGGAATTGCCGTACGCAACAATTTGTGGGGTGCAGGGATTCCGGTTGTCAACAGCGCCATTTTGGGAGCTGTGGCCAAACTTGGCCTTTATGCTTTTTCTACACTGCATAATGTCCTGCAGAGCAAACTGCCCCGGTCTGTTGCCGGGAACCTGGCAGCAGCACGGGAAGGTTATCTTACCGTGGAGGAATCAGCGAAGTATGCCATTACATAAAGAGACGGAAAGCGTAGAACAGGAGTATGTGACAGGCAGGGGTGATGTTCCGGCTGTAATAAACAAAACCGGCTTATGGCGTTTTGCCACACCGGTCAGGCGGGAGAAAGCTGCTCCCTGCACGGCGGCCTGCCCGCTGCACTGCAGAATTCCCACATGGGTGGGAGAACTTGCAAAGGGCGACCTGCAGGGAGCCTGGCGTCTGCTTTCCCCAAGCAACCCATTTCCGGCGGTGACAGGGCACGTCTGCTATCATTTCTGTGAAAACAACTGCAACCGCGGCGAACATGATGTAGCGATTGCCGTCAGGGAACTGGAAAAAGCGGTGGGTGCGTGGCGGCATAAAACCGCCGCCGGTTTTGCCCTTCCCGCCTATGGCCGGCACACGGCGGCCGTGGTGGGTGCGGGCCCCAGCGGGCTGGCCTGCGCATATTACCTGGCGCAACTGGGGATAAGAACAACTGTCTTTGAACGTGAGGAGGTCCCGGGGGGACTATTGGCGTGGGGGATACCGGCCCGGCGGCTGCCGCGGCGGATCCTGGCGGAAGAAATTGCACTTCTGAAAGCCATGGGCATCACCATCCTGACAGGGACGGAAGTGAGGTCAGAGCAGTATGCCGCACTGCTGCAGGATTTTGACGCTTTATTTGTAGCCACAGGTGCAGGGAGGGAGAAAAAACTGCACATTCCCGGGGAAAACCTGGACGGTGTGGAAGGTGCCGTTTCTTTTCTCAAGGCTTTACAGCTGGGTAAAACAGTGCCGCCCCGGGGAATGGTGGTAGTGGCCGGCGGCGGCAATACGGCCATGGATGCCGCCGTTGCCGCCGGGCGGGGCGGAGCGGAAGTTATTGTCGTTTACAGGCGCACACGCCGGGAGATGCCTGCACACCCGGAAGAAGTGACGGCGGCGGAAGAGGCGGGAGTGAAAATCCTGGAGCAGGTGCAGGTTCTGGAGGCAGTGGGTACAGACAGTGTGCAGGGTGTCAGGCTGCGGCGGGGAGGGGAGAAGAACGGGCAGCCTCCGGCCGAGTTTTACCTGGAATGCGCCAAATTGTTGGTTGCTGTGGGGCAGGAGCCGGGATGCCCACAGGCTCCGCAACCTGGTCTGTTTTACGGCGGCGATTTCCTGACCGGCCCGTCCACTGTACCCGCCGCCATGGCCGAAGGGCGCCGTGGTGCGCGCGCAATTGCTTTTTACCTGGGTTATCCGGCGGAAAAGGTAGACACTGTAGTGCAGCCGCCGGAGAAAAGAGAACTTATGCCCCTTCCGTACCATGCATTGCACACCGCCGCCTTTCCCAAAGCAGGCAGAAAAAATGTGCATGAGGAGGAAGCGGCACGCTGTTTTTCCTGCGGTTACTGCAACGGCTGCGGGTTCTGTTGGTACTTTTGCCCCGATCTGGCCATGGTACCGGCAGGCGACAATTTCACTGTTCTAACCGACTACTGCAAAGGCTGCGGTATTTGTGCGGAAGAATGCCCCGGCAGAATCCTGGAGATGGAGGTAAGTGCTGATGGTCAACCGGCTTATGACGGGAAATGAAGCGGTGGCACTTGCAGTCTGCCTCGGCCGGGTGCAGGTTGTACCGGCCTACCCGATCACGCCGCAGACTACGGTGATGGAAAAAATAGCGTCCCTGCAGGCGGACGGTACTTTCCGGGGAGAAATGGTAACGGTAGAATCTGAAAATTCCGCCCTGGCATGCTGCGTGGGCGCAGCTTATGCCGGCGCCCGCTCTTTTACGGCAACTTCTTCACACGGCCTGGCTTATATGCACGAATTGCTGCACTGGGCGGCCGGTGCCCGCCTGCCCCTGGTGCTGACCAATGCCGGCAGGGCACTGGGGGCACCCTGGTGTATCGACACGGACCAGCTGGACAGTCTCTCCCAGCGGGATACGGGCTGGGTGCAGCTGTATTGTTCAAGTGTGCAGGAAATCCTGGATACGGTGCTTGTTGCTTTCCGCCTGGCCGAGACTGCACGTGTGCCGGTCATGGTAGTGTATGACGGTTACTACCTTTCCCATGTTTATGAACCTGTCAGCCTGCCGGCGCAGGAGCAGGCCGACGCTTTTCTCCCGGAAGTCCCGCGGGAGTTGGCTTTTTCTCCCGAAGCGCCGCACAACCATCACGGACTGGCCAACGCGGCCCTGATGGCGCATCTGCTGCAAAACAGGCACCTGGCCACACTGCATGTAAACGAACTCTATGCCCGTATTGACAGGGAGTTTTCCGCCGTAACAGGGCGAACATACCCGGCGGTGGAAGAGCTGGGGGCAAAAAAGGCGGACACTGTTTTTGTTGCCGCCGGTGCCACGGCGCAGACAATCCACACTTTTATTATCGCCGGGCGGCAGGACAGGGTGGGCCTTGTGCGCATAAAGCTATTCCGCCCCTTCCCGCAGGCGCTGGTGGCTGACATGCTTACCAGGCCGCATATTCGCCGCGTCATAGTTGTTGACCGGAATTTGTCATGCGGTACGGGCGGCATTTTTGCCCAGGAGGTGAAAGCCGCCCTCTACGGTGCTGCCAGACAGCCACAATTGGCAGAACTGAATCTGGCCGGCGGCTTGGATTTGACCCCGGAGCTGCTGGAGAAAACAGTGCGCCGGGCAGCGGACGGAGAAAAAGTAATCTGGGCGGTGAATTTATGAGCAGGCAAACAGCATTAAACCGGGAAGAATACCTATTTTCCGGCCATAATGCCTGCCCGGGCTGCGGTGCGGCCGTGACTGTGCGGCACCTGGCAAAAATTTTGGGCAGGAACACTGTTTTTGTGATCACGGCCAGTTGTTTCAGTGTCATTGCCGGCCCGCTGCCGCTGCGTTCCTTTGCCCTTAATGTGTTTCACTGCCCCTTTGCCAGTGCGGCGGCTGTGGGCAGCGGCCTGCGGCGGGGCCTTAAGTCACTGGGCAGGGAAGATCTGACGGTGGCTGTCCTGGCCGGTGACGGCGGTACTTTTGACATTGGCCTGCAGGGGATGTCGGCAGCTGCGGAACGGAATGAGGATATTCTGTTTGTCTGCTATGACAATGAGGCGTACATGAATACGGGCATGCAGCGCAGTTCGGCCACCCCGTACGGCAGTATTACCGGCACAACACCTGCGCCCGCAACTAAAACTGGTCCCAAAAAAGATATTATGAAAATTTTGGCGGCGCACCGGATTCCGTATGCCGCCACTGCCACAATTGCTTTTCCGGAAGATTTTCAGGCCAAAGTAGAAAAAGCGAAATGCACTTCCGGTTTTCGCTTTCTGCACCTTTTGGCTCCCTGCCCGCCGGGTTGGGGAATGGAGAGCAGTATGACCGTCACCTGCGCCCGCCGGGCGGTAGAGGCAGGTATCTTCCCTTTGTATGAAATGGAATACGGCAGGGTGGGGAGCATTACATACAAGCCGGAAAAACTGCTGCCGGTCGGGGAATACCTTGCGCTGCAGAACCGTTTTTCCGCGCTGACAGCCGGGCAGGAGGAATACATCCAGAAGACTGTAAACGACAACTGGCGGGCGCTGCTGGCAGAGGAAGCAAAAGCGGGACGGAGTTAGTGTAAAGTTACTGTAGGGGTTTTTTGGAGGAATCGACCTTCAAAAAATAGAAGAAAGA
>DUUE01000162.1 GCA_012841735.1 Bacillota bacterium
TATGGAAATTATGCGTAAAGCTTATGAAGGCATTAAAATTCATGCCCGCATGGGTGAAATCGGTTCTGCCCTTGCAATTTCTGATGTGGGCTGCGGGGTTGTCTTCCTGAAAGCGGCATTAATCAGCGCTTCCCTGAATGTGATTATTAATACCAACACCATTAAAGACCGGCAGTTCGTGGAAGAAACAACGGCGGAAATGGACCGCCTGCTGGAAGAAGGCAAGAAACTCGCAGACGAAACATTGGAACTTGTTCTGCAGAAACTGAAAAAATAGCAACATAACAGGAGGGATAACAAATGGCTGAACAATTAAAAGGCAAACCTGTGGCTGATGCCATGAAGGCTGACCTGGCCGAGCGTGTCAGTGCCATGAAGGCAAAAGGCATCACTCCCAAACTGGGGATTATACGTGTCGGTGCCCGCCCGGATGACCTGTTTTATGAAGGCGGGGCGAAAAAGACCTGTGATGCCATCGGGCTCGCCTACCAGGTCTTTGAGTATCCTGAGGATATTGCCCAGGAAGATTTTGAGCGGGCGGTCACAGCAGTGGGGGCGGACAAAGGGATTCACGGCATTTTAATGTTTTCTCCCCTGCCCAAATCCCTGGATGAGAAAAAAATCCGGGCTTTAATCCCGGTGGAAAAAGATGTGGACAGCCTAACGCTGGGCAGCGCGGGCAAAGTTTTTGCCGATGACCTGTCCGGTTTCCCGCCCTGCACGCCCACTGCCTGTATGGATATCCTGAGATACTATAACATTCCGCTGCAGGGGAAACGGGTAACCGTGGTGGGGCGTTCCATGGTTGTGGGCAAACCGGTGGCCATGCTGCTGATGCGGGAACATGCCACCATAACCATCTGCCATTCCCGGACAGTTGACCTGCCCGCTGTCTGCCGGGAGGCGGATATTCTGGTTGCCGCCATTGGCCGGGCGAAAATGATTACCGCCGATTATGTAAAACCGGGTCAGATTGTCATTGACGTCGGCATTAACCCTGATCCGGACCGCCCGGGCAAATATTGCGGTGACGTGGACTTTGCCGCCGTGGAACCCATTGTGGATAAAATTACACCTGTCCCCGGCGGGGTAGGTTCCGTTACCACCATGGTTTTGTGTAAACATACTGTCATGGCTTGTGAAATGCAAAACGGATTGGCTTAAAAAAATGCCGCCTCCCGTCCTCAGGAGGCGGCATTTTCTTTATGTTCTTCCTCACTGCTGTGTGCGGCAGGCGGAAAGAAAGCTGCCGTTCCGGCAAACAGAAAAGTTGGGCTCATTGCATTCCCGTGTTCTGTGTGTTATGGTGAGAGGGGCGAGACGGCAGGCAATTATCTGTGCCATTATAAGTTTTCCTGGATCAAAGGGGGAATTTCTGCATGAAAAAAGCTTATGACGTTGCCCTGATCGGCGGCGGCCCCGCTGCTATTTTTGCTGCATATGAGCTGGCGGCAAAAGCCCCGGAATTGTCTGTGGCAATTTTTGAGGCCGGGGATGATATTTATGCCAGAAACTGCCCTCTTGCCGCCAAAAAAGTTGCAAAGTGCATTGCCTGCAAGACATGCGGCATAATGCGCGGTTTTGGCGGGGCAGGCGCTTTCTCCGACGGCAAATACAATTTTACGGCTGAATTTGGCGGCTGGCTGCGCGATTACCTGCCGGAGGCGGAGATTCTTGAGCTTATCAACTATGTGGACCAGATTAATCTTGCTTTCGGGGCGCCGGCGGAAAGTTACACAACGGAAAACAGCAGGCTTGCCGGCACAGCCCTTGCCCATGACCTGCACCTATTGCATGCCCGTGTCCGTCACCTGGGCACGGAAAACAGCGTTAAGATTTTGCGCAGTTTGTATGAAGACCTGCGTCAGAAATGCCATATTTTCTGTCAGACGGCGGTACAAGAAATTGAGCGGCAGCAGGGACTTTTCCGCCTTCTGCTGGAGGGCGGGGACACCGTGGAATGCCGCTACCTGATTGCCGCGCCGGGACGCGCCGGCTCTGACTGGTTCGCCGGCCAGTGTAAAAAACTGGGCCTGGAGCTGGTTAACAACCAAGTGGATGTGGGTGTGCGGGTGGAAGTGCCGGCAATAATATTCCAGCATATTACTGATGAAGTGTATGAAGCCAAACTGCTTTACCGGACAAAGCGTTACGGCGATTTGGTCCGGACTTTCTGCATGAATCCCAAAGGGTATGTGGTGGCGGAAAATACGGACGGGATTGTGACAGTTAACGGTCACAGTTACCGCGACGCCCGGCTGCAGAGCAATAACACCAACTTTGCCCTGCTGGTCAGCAACCGTTTTACCGAGCCTTTTAATGAACCGCACCAGTATGGCAAGCGTATTGCCTCCTTTTCCAACCTCCTGTCCGGCGGTGTGCTGCTGCAGCGTTTCGGAGACTTAATCAAGGGACGCAGGACCAATGAACACCGCCTGGCACAGAGTTTTACCAAGCCCACACTGAAGGCAACTCCGGGGGATTTAAGCCTTGTTTTGCCCAAACGCCACCTGGATAATATTATTGAAATGATCTATGCCCTGGACAAAATTGCCCCCGGCATGGCCAACAATGATACGCTGCTGTATGGCGTGGAAGTTAAATTTTACAGCTCACGCCTGAAACTCACCGGGGAGCTGGA
>DUUE01000465.1 GCA_012841735.1 Bacillota bacterium
AGCCAGGCTTCACCGGAATATATGAAGCGGATTGCCCAGTATGTGGATGAAAAAATGCACCAGCTCGGTGCCAAAAACATCCGCCTGGGCACAAACAAGATTGCAGTGCTGGCCGCCGTTAATCTGGCCGATGAACTGTTCCGCCTGCGCAGGGAAATGCGCGAGCTGGAAGCCAGGTTGAACAGGAAAAATGCCAAATGATACTGAATTGGTTTGACATCCTGCTGCTTGCCCTGGTAATTGTAAACGCCTTGGTGGGAAGGCAAAAAGGCCTGGTGCTGCAACTTTTTTCCCTGGCCGGAACCATTGTTTCCTACCTGGTGGCAGTGCGTTACAGTACCGAATTTATTGCCCGGCTGAACAGGCTGGTACCTGTTGCCGACTGGTTCCCCGAGATGTTTTCCTCACCTGCACTGCCCGGTTTCAGCCTGGGGGATATCATCCTGCGCCTGCTGGGATTTTTCCTGCTTTTTGCCGTGGTCAACTTCCTTTTTGGCGCTGCCGGCAGAATGGTTGACGCCATTTTTCACCTGCCTGTCCTGGACTGGCTGAACAGCCTGGGCGGCCTGCTTGCCGGTGCGGCCAAGGGATTTTTGCTGGCACTGCTTTGTGTAGGTCTGGCGGGCCTGATCGGCACACCTTTTTTTGACAGGGCGCTGCAGGATTCCCTGCTGGCCGCTCCCCTGCTGGACTTTTTTGCGCTGCTTTATGAACGGATGCTGGCTTTGCTCCTGGCCGAATTTTACTGAGACATGAGTACCGTCAGCCACAAAGTGGCGGGCGGTTTTTTTCTGCCGCAAAACTGCAAGCTTAGGTGCGGGCAGAGACAAACTATAGTTGTTTTAGTGAGTATAACAGACGGAGTGATACCGGTGAAAAACAGTGATGTGGCGGAAATGCTGGCGCGGACGGCCACCATACTTGCCCTGCGCGGAGAAGACCGTTACCGTGTCCGCGCCTACAGGAGGGCTGCCCGCGCTGTTGCCGCCCTTACGGAAGAGATTGAAACCCTGGCTGCGCAAAACCGCCTGCAGAGTATTGACGGGGTTGGTGCGGGCATTGGCGCGAAAATCAAAGAAATTCTGCAAACCGGTTCAATGGCGCTGCTGGAAAGGCTGGAGACGGAACCGCCACCCGGGGATGGCGGGGAACACCCAATGCTTTTGGCCTCCGCCCTGGCATTTCACAGGCACTTCCTCCCGCACCTGCAAAAATTGCCCGGGGTGGCTTGCGCTGCGGTCACGGGAGATGTGAGGAGACGGCAGGAGACGGTTTCCTGCCTGGAATATGTCCTGGGAACCGCCGCTGCCGGGGCGGCCAAAAAGGCTGTGTCGGAACTGCCGCAGCTGCACCGCCTGCAGTGGCAGGAGGATTGCTGCCAGGCCGTTCACAGTTACGGTATCCGCCTGCGCTTCCATTTTACCGGCGCGGAGGATTTTGTACGCCTGCTGTGGCTGACCACCGGAACGGAGGCACATGTGAGACAGGTTGCGGCACGCATAGCAGCCTGTTCCGGCAGCGACCTGCATAAAACCTTAAGCGGAGCGGGCATTATCTCGGAGGAAGCGCTGTATGCCCTTGCCGGGCTGCCGTACATCGCACCTGAACTGCGTGAAAACAGGGGAGAAATTGCCGCCGCCGCAGCAGGGAAACTGCCCCGCCTGGTGGAAGCTTCCGCCTACAAGGGTGATTTGCATGTTCACACCAACTGGAGCGACGGTACGGCGGGCGTGGAGGAGATGGCGGCCGCCGCCCGTGAGCTGGGGTATGAATACCTGGCAATTACAGATCATTCACGTTCACTGAAAGTTGCCAAAGGTTTGTCCCTGGAGCGTCTTGCCGCGCAAAAAGCCCATATTGCCGGCCTGCAGGACAAATACGGGATCCGCATCCTGGCAGGAATTGAGGCGGACATCCTTGACGACGGTACCATCGACGCCCCGGATGAAATCCTGGCCGGCCTGGACGTGGTGATTGCCTCTGTCCACACAGGCTTCCGGCAGGACAGGGATAAAATTACTTCCCGCATTCTCCGGGCCATGCGGAACCCGTATGTCCAGATGATTGGGCATGCCACCGGCCGCCTGCTGGGCAAAAGGGAAGGATATGACGTGGACATGGACGCCGTCCTGCGGGAAGCGGCAAAAACAGGTACAATCCTGGAAATCAATTCTTCCCCCGACCGCCTGGATATAGCCGACACAGTGGCCCTGCAGGCAAAAAAGGCCGGCATTAAAGTGGCTG
>DUUE01000408.1 GCA_012841735.1 Bacillota bacterium
CCTGTTACCGGCGGCTGGAACGATGCCAACTCGGGGGGGTATTTCGGCCCGGAGCTGAAAAAAGCCGGGTATGACGCTGTTTTTGTGTCCGGTACAGCGGCAAAACCTGTCTACCTCCTGCTTCAGGACGGCAAAGCGGAACTCAGGGATGCTTCCCACCTCTGGGGTAAAGATACAAAAGAAACGTGGTTCCTGCTGCAGGAAGAACTGCAGCAGCCAAAGCTGCGTGTTGTGGCCATCGGACCCGCAGGTGAAAAAATGTCATTGCTGTCCTGCCCCATAAACGACGGCCACAGGGCACCGGGCCGCGGCGGCGGCGGCGCTGTGATGGGTGCGAAAAAACTGAAAGCCATTGCCGTCTACGGCACAGGTGACATAACGATGGCAAATCCGGAGAAAGTAACGGAGCTAAACAAACAAATTGCCGCAAATATAAAAACAAACCCCCGCGCCCAGGCCTTCAGCCAGAGGGGAACAGGCGGCGGGACCGGCGCGTCCGCCCTCAGCGGCGATACACCGGTGAAAAACTGGGGTGGCGTGGGTATTCTTGACATCGGTCCGGAAAAAGCAGAACTGCTCGGTGCAGCAAACCTGGATAAACATAAAGTGAAAAAATATGCCTGTTTCAACTGCCCGCTGGGCTGCGGCGCCGAATATAAAGTAACCACCGGGCGCTGGCCACTGGAGCAGACAGAGCGTCCGGAATATGAAACGTCCGCTTCCTTCGGTGCCCTGCTGCTGAATTCGGACGAAGATGTTGTCCTTAAATGCAATGAAATCTGCAACCGTTACGGTTTGGATACCATATCCACCGGCGCCACGGTAGCCTGGGCCATGGAATGCTATAATAACGGTGTGTTGACACAGGAAGAACTGGACGGCATTGACCTGACCTGGGGCAACGGTGAGGCCATTGTTGCCCTGACCCAAAAAATTGCGGCTCAGGAAGGCTGCGGTGCCGTTCTGGCCCATGGGTCTGCTTATGCCGCCCAAAAGTGGGGCAAAGGTGAGGAATATCTGCAGGTTGCCAGCGGCATAGAACTGCCCATGCATGATTCCAGATTGGGGCCGGGCCTTGCCCGCACCTATCAGTATGATCCAACCCCCGGCAGGCACGTCAAAGGGGGGATCGGCCTGGGGCAGGCATTCGGCGCTATTCCCAATAAGTACGATTTCAGCAACACGGGGGAGATGGATGTGGCGGCCACCGCATCCCAGGAAGTGGAGAATTGTGCCGGCTTCTGCACTTTTATGAGCATGGGCGGGATACGCGATGCCAAGGAACAATACCTGGAAGCTGTGACGGGATGGACTTTTACCAGGGAAGACAGCTACAGGGCCGGCCTGCGTATTCTGAATATGCGCCATGCTTTTAACCTGCGAGAAGGCTTAAAACCTGCCGATTTCACCCTCTCACCCCGTGCGGCCGGCAAGCCTCCGCTGACAGAAGGGCCTCTCAAAGGTGTGGAGATTGATACAGAGCAGCTGGCGAAAAATTTCTTCACTACAGTGGAATGGGACATGGAAACCGGCAAACCTTCTCTTGCATCCCTGCAAAGGCTGGGTGGACTCGATGAAGTAATCAAAGACCTTTATTAACATTTAAAGTGTCATAAAAACAAAAACTGCTGCCGGCCGTGGGACCGGCAGCTTTTTTCCCGGGCTGCAGAGGCAAGAAAGGAGGACGGCATAATGATAGTAAAGCTTAAAGCCTTCGGCCTTGCTTCCTATTATATGCGTGAAGACCTGGACAGTGTTGAACTGCCCGCGGGAGCAACAATTAACGACCTGCTGGACGCGGTGCTAATTACAGACAAGGGCAGGGACCTTTCCCTTTTGTCGGCTGCCACTTTTCTGGTCAACAAAAAAAGTACCGGGCGCGACACAGTATTGCATGACGGTGATGAGGTAATATTCCTGCTGCCCCTGGCCGGTGGCTGAACGCAGGCACACAGGAGGAGTACATGAGATACGATTTTGATACAGTAATTGACCGCAACAGGACCAACAGCGTCAAATGGGAATTTATGCATCTTTTTGCGCCGGATGCACCTCAGGGAACGCTGCCGCTTTGGGTTGCGGATATGGATTTTCCGTGCGCTGAACCGATAATTGCCGCTCTGCATGAAAGAGTGGACAAAAAGATTTTCGGCTACAGCTCCCCTGAGACAGGAGAGTATTACCGGGCTGTGTGTTCCTGGTATCAACACCGCTTTAACTGGTATGTAAATTCAGACGATATTGTTTTCAGCCCCGGTGTGGTGCCCGCCCTGGGCTATCTGCTGGAAATTCTGACTGAACAGGGAGACGGGGTGATTATCCAGCCCCCTGTTTACCATCCTTTCAGCGGCAAGATCACTGCCTGCGGCAGGACTATCGTTAACAACCCGCTGCTTTACCGTGACGGTTACTATACCATGGACTTTGCCGACCTGGAAAAAAAGGCGCGTGACCCCGGGAATAAAGTGCTGCTGCTTTGCAGTCCCCACAACCCGGTGGGCCGTGTCTGGCGCAGGGAAGAATTGCAGAGGCTTGGCAGAATCTGCCTGGATAACGGCCTCTATATTATTGCCGATGAAATACATTATGATCTGGTCCGCCGGGGGGTTGCCCACACACCGCTGGCAACTCTTTTCCCGGGAGAAAAACACCGCATCATCACGGCTACCGCTCCCAGCAAAACTTTTAATCTTGCAGGGCTGCAGCTCTCCCATATTATCATTCATGACAAAGAGCTGCGGTCACGCTGGCTGTGTTATGTCCGTGACAAAATCAGTTATGGCGGTCCCAATCCACTCTCACTGGCAGCTGTCCAGGCTGCCTATATGTACGGGGAAGACTGGCTGGAAGCAGTGCTTGCTTATCTTGATGACAATGTGGAATTTCTGCGCAGCTATCTCCGGCGGCACCTGCCGGGCGTCATCCTGCCGCCCCCGGAAGGCACTTACCTGGCATGGCTGGATTTTCGCGCTTACAACCTGCCGCAGGACGAACTGTTTGCCAGGATGGTCAGGGCGGGCGTCCTCCTGGAGAACGGAATCAAGTATGGCAGGGAGGGAGAAGGTTTTTTGCGCCTGAATTTTGCCTGTCCCCGTAAAATTCTTGCCACCGCCCTGGAAAGAATGGCAGGCACCCTTGCCTGAGGAAGGAGAACTGACATGACAAATGTGACGCTGGTTTATTTCAGTCCGAACGGGACAACCTGCCGCACACTGGAATACCTGGCCACCGGCATTGCACCTGACTGCAGGCACATTGATTTAACATCCTTTGCCGCACGCCGGCAGAAATACAGTTTTGGACCGCAGGAGCTGGTGCTGCTGGGGCTGCCGGTCTATCGCGGCCTGTTGCCTGCCATTAGCGAAGAATTTTTTCGCAGCCTGAGGGCGGAGCGGACACCGGCCGTACTTCTTGTCACTTATGGCAACCGGGCTTATGACAACGCCCTGCTGGAACTGAGAGATAAAGCGGAGCGTGCCGGTTTTGCCTGCTTTGCCGCAGTTGCCGCTGTGGCGGAACATGCCATCTCCGCTGAATTTGCGGGCGGCAGGCCTGATGCCACAGACAGGGAAAAACTGGCCGCTTACGGCCGCCTGATCCGGAACAAATTCCTGCAGCAGGGTGCCGGCAAAAAGGTGGCTGTTCCCGGCAGCTACCCTTATGAACGGAGCGATATTTTCAGGACATATATAATCACCGGGGAGAATTGCATCAACTGTGGAGAATGTGCGGCGGGCTGCCC
>DUUE01000161.1 GCA_012841735.1 Bacillota bacterium
TGTCCACCGCCCGCCTCAACCGCATTCTGGAAATCGATACGGACAATTTGATGGCTGTGGTGGAAGCGGGAGTGATCCTCATGGACTTCCAGGAAACGGTGGAGAAAATGGGGCTCTTCTACGCCCCTGACCCAGGCGAAAGGAGCGCCACCATCGGCGGCAACGTGGCCTCCAATGCCGGAGGTATGCGGGCGGTGAAATACGGGGTAACAAGAGATCATGTGGTGGGCCTGGAAGTGGTTCTCCCCACGGGGGAAATAGTACAGCTCGGCGGCAAGGTGGCCAAGAATTCCTCCGGCTACAGCCTCTTGAATCTCATGATCGGCTCCGAGGGAACGCTGGGCGTTATTACTAAAATAATCGTGAAGCTGCTGCCCAAGCCCGCCAAGGTGCTCACCCTGTTGGTACCCTTCCCCTCTTTAGACCAGGCCATTGAGACGGTGCCCAAGATCATGCGCAGCAGGCTCCTGCCCCAGGCCATTGAGTTCATGGAGCGGGATGTGCTGCTGAGTGCGGAGAAGTATTTAGGCAAAGCCTTTCCACACAAGACCGCCCCGGCTTATCTCCTGCTCAGATTTGACGGCAGACCCGTGGATCTGGAAACCCAGTGGGAAGCTGCGGCCGAAATCCTTCTGGAATCTGGGGCGGAAGATGTGCTCATCGCGGACACCCTAGATCGACAGGAGGGCATTTGGGATGCTCGGGGCGCTTTTCTAGAGGCCCTCAAGGCGGAAAGCGAGATGGATGAAGTGGATGTGGTGGTCCCCAAGAGTGAAATCGCCGCCTTCATCAAATACACCAAGGAACTGGAAGCAGAATTCGGCGTAAGGATGCGCAGCTTCGGCCATGCCGGTGATGGCAACCTCCACATCTACATCCTCAAAGACGACCTGGACAGGGCAGTCTGGAAGGATAAGATGACCAAGATCATGAAACTCCTGTACGCCAAGAGCAAAGAGCTGGGCGGTCAAGTGTCCGGCGAGCACGGCATCGGCCTCTCGAAAAAGGAGTACCTCCAACAAGACCTGGGAGAAACCTTAATCTCGCTGCAGAAGCAAATCAAGCAGGTCTTCGACCCCAAGAACATCCTCAATCCCGGCAAGCTATTCTAAACCTCAAATAGCCACCCTAGCGCAGGGTGGCTGTCTTGATCAGGGGAAGTGCAGCGTCCCATCGGGCAGACGCATCTCTGTCCACCTGGTGGGCTCGGCGTGGGGCGGGAACTTGGCCGCCGCCTCTCGTCAAAGGCTACGCCATGGCCGGGCTCCTCGTTAATCCAGAGCGCCCCATCACGGTAGACAGGTGCCCCGGGGAAGATCTCGTTCGTGGCCTCAGAATAGCCGTAGTACTCCTGGATGCCAAAATTGGGGCTGGCCAGGCCCAGATGGGTCTGCACCGCCAGGCCAATGGGGGTCAGATCTAAAGGCCCGCGCCAGGCGGTCTTGATGCTCCCTGTGGGCATGAGGCAATCGTTCTTAAAATAGAGGTTCTCTATGCCCAGCTTGCCGCTGAGGTACTCGGACTTGATGAGGGGCGCGCCACCCTCTCCTAGGGAAACGATGTTCTCCTCTGAGACTGGGGGAAACAGGTCGCGGTAGCGCCAAATGGAATCGCGCACGTACGTTTTGAACAGGTGGGCGGACCTTTTCACTTTCTCGCGATCATACCTGACTTCCAGAAGCCCACCACAGTAAGGGCATAGGTTCACCGGTTCATGCAGATCTACTTCTTTCTGGCAATCGTCACAGACAAAGCAGGTGGCGCTGTTCATGCCGTTTCCCCTCCACTTCCCACACGCCAGCAGGCCACTTTGTGCCCCGGTTCCACCTCCGCCAGCGCTTGAGGCTCACGGCAGCGTTCGCTGGCCGGGCTTGGGATCAATGGGATTGGCCACTTCACCCGTGAGCAGCTGCTTTTTCCGATGCCTGCGGCTGAGATCCGTGGTGGGAATGGCGGAGAGCAGTGCCTGGGTATAGCGATGCAGCGGGCGGGCAAACAAAGCCTTGCTGGGGGCGTGTTCCACAACATTACCCATATGTACATCACCATGATGTGGTGGCTGACGTGGCGCACCACGCACAGGTCGTGGGTGATGGACATGTACGACATGCCCCTTTCTGCCTGCAGATCCATGAGCAAATTAAGGATCTGGGCCTGGATGGATACATCCAGGGCAGAAACAGACTCATCGCATACGATGAACTTAGGATCAACGGCCAGCGCCCGGGCCAGTCCCACCCTCTGCCGCTGCCCACCGTCCAGCTCATGGGGATACATGTTCACATAGCGGTTGGGCAAACCGCACACATCCATCAGCTCGCTCACCCTTTTACGCATCTCTTTCCTGCCCCTTACCAGCCTGCTCACCTTTAAAGGTTCGGCAATAATGTCGCTGATGGAAAGGCGCGGGTTGAGAGAAGTAAAGGGGTCTTGAAAGATCATCTGCATGTTCAGGCGCAGCTTCTTCCGTTCTCCTTGGCCGATTCGACGATGCTGTAGGTTGTGGCACTGGCTCCGGCTCCGCGAGGGGTGATGCAGAACAGGAAATTCTTCCGCCCGATGACAAACGGCTTGATGGAACGTTCTGCTCTGTTGTTGCTGAGCTCCAGGCGGCCATCCAGAAGGAAGTTGTTCAGTTCCTGCCAGTGCTTGAGGCAATAGGATACGGCTTTCCCCAAGTGGCTTTGCTGGACACATTCTGCGCTGGTCTTTTCAAGCCATGTCAAAAAAGCCTCCAGCACGGGTTTGCTGCGAAGAAGCCGCTTTCTCGGCACCATGCTCTTTGGCTTAGTCCGCTGGCAAGGAAGTCTTGGACACGTTCAGCCCACAGCTCGCGCAGTTCTTGCTTGGCTTCCTTAGCCACAAGAATCAACTCCTTCGCTCTGATGTCACCATTATCACATCAGCACAAAGGAGTGGGAAGGTACGGTCACTTTCAGTCGGAGCAAAACGACACATTGCCAACTAGATCTCGAGTTCTGCTGATCAGGGAGGTGTGATGATTTCCTCATTTATGTCCACGAAGATGGTCTTTTGCCGCATGTACCTCTGTATACCCCCAGCGCCTAAGCCACTATCCTTCCAGCCGATCCCAGGAGACTCAACTATGCCTTTGCTGAAATAGGTGTTGACATAGATCTGACCAGCGTGAATCGCTTCCGCAACCCTAAGGGCCCTACGCCCATCATTTGTGAACACCGCACCGGCCAAACCAAATGGGGTATTGTTGGCCAAATCGATGGCCTCCCGCTCAGTGTCAAATGGGGTCACCGCCAACACGGGCCCGAAGATTTCTTCGCGGAAGACAGTCATCTCAGGCGTAACATCCGCAAAGATGGTGGGCGGCACGAAGTTGCCCTTGGCCAAAACTGGATCGCTGTAGGGCACACCACCAGTGATCAGGCGCGCACCCTCTGCTTTAGCCTTCTCGATGTAACCCCAGACTCTGGCAGCATGATCCTTATGGATTAAGGGCGGCAGGTTTACACCTTTATCCCCGTGAAACCCGTCGCCGGGCACCAATTTCTCGCACTCAGCTTTCAAGTTCTCCAGAAACTCATCGTAAATCGATCGGTGCAGGATCAACCGAGTACCCGCGACGCAGATCTGGCCAGAACTCATGGTAAACGCACTGCGAGCCCATTTCACAGCCGCTTCCCACTGGATATCTGGGAAGATAATGTTGGGGCTCTTCCCCCCTAGCTCCAGGGCAATATCTTTTATTGTTGCGCTCGACTGGGCAATAATCTCTCTGCCCGTTTCGGTTCCGCCTGTGAGAGAGATGAAGTCCACGCGCGGGCTTTCCACCAGCGCGGAACCAACATGGGCACCAGAACCTGTAATAATGTTGACTACCCCTGGGGGAAAACCGGCCTCATGAAAGATTTCAGCCATAACCAGCATGCTCAAAGGAGTCCAAGAAGAGGGTTTAATGATGACGGTATTGCCCGCAGCCAAGGCAGCAGCCGCATTGATGGTTCCCATCATTAACGGACAGTTCCAGGGTAGAATCTCGGCAACAACTCCCCGGGGCTGCCAGATCACGTAATTGAGAAAGCGGCCTCCCCCATCCACCGGTATGACTTTGCCCTCGAGACAGCGGGCCTGCCCGGCACTATACTGCAGGCCATCCAGCCCTTTCACGGCATCATAATGCAGACAGCCGGAATAGATCTTTCCGCCGTTTAGTGCTTCTAAGGCCGCCAGCTCTTCAAGGCGCTCAGCCATGAGCTCATGGGCTTTCAACAGAAGCTTACTCCGCTGATAGTTGGTCATTCTCCCCCAAGGGCCGCGATCGAAAGCATCCCTAGCAGCAACTATGGCCTTTTCTACTTCCGCTTTCCCGCCTTTATACACAGTGGCAAATTTCTCATTGTTCACTGGATTGATCAGTTCAATCGTTTCCCCAGATTGCGAGGGAACGAATTCACCATTAATGTAGAGTCTGTAGGGTGTATCCTTGACATATTTGTAAGGATTCACGGTTTCATCCCTTTCTAGCACAGCTCAATAGTCCCGGGCCGTCAGTAGCCCAAAGCCCGTTTGGTTCGCACCACAATACATCTCGTGAGATATCTCAAACTCCAATTCCCCCGCTGCATCCACTTCAATGCCGCCCATTTCTCGGGCCAGGCGCAGCTTGGCTCCCCCAACAGGTGTGAGGGGAGGCAGCTTTATTCTCTTTTCGATGCTGCCGGCGCTGACAATGGCATCCGCTTCCTCAACACTGTCCAGCAGCGCGATGCCCTCACCATCTGGCCCACCCATTTCATAGGCGATAATGACTGTCTTTATGCCCAGCTCCTCGCAAGCCTTGACCGTTTGCATGGCTTCGATCACGGAGTTTCCGCCCCCTTCCCAGGTAATCACCGCTCCATGGGACCTTAGCTCTTTCGCTAGCTTGGCGGCGAACTGTGCAGAGCGCAGCTTTTCATCAAAGGTGTAGTTGTGCCCGCGAGCTATAATAACGCCTGCGAAGTTGTGATCTACGCCATGACCTTTATACAGCTCCCTAACGACAGGGTTATTCAGGTGTAAGTAGGTGGGAGTTTTAAAACAGGCATAGGCGTAGTTGCCGCTAACCAGAGCACCATCCATCATTTCATTGGGATTAATTACGGTGGGCAGATTCTCATACATGTGTCGACCGTAGCAATAGGTGTGGGCATAGGTACCCTGCGATTGGCATTGATGGATGTAAACGACGTTCGGTAAATCACTGCGCTGCTGCTCGATGCTGAACGTCTCCAGGACAGGGGGAGTCAACTCCCGCACAGTCTCTGCAAGATATCTGGATACCTTAATGCCGGCAGCCCGTATGGAATGATCGTACTCCACATCGGAGATCCCTTCTGCCAGGTCAAAAGACAGGACGATGTTAATCGTTTCATGGAAGGGACTGTAGTGTTTTCCTGGGCCCACCATGTCAATCAGGCCTTCCCTGGGGATGAGCAGCCCCCCCGAATCCCAAGGGAGTCTTGCACTTTCAACTACCGCTACTCCACCTAGTCGATAGGTCGTTCCGTAACCGACCGTTTTCGGAGGCGACAAAAAGCCAGGGAACGACTGTACATCACCGCCTATTTTGATCCTTGGTTCCAGCACATCCAGGACATGAATAATCCGCTTTGCTTCGCCAGGCTTTACGATGTCTATACGTACATCAGCCAAATTCGCGTCCTGCAAAACCAGCTCCCGCACTTCCTGAGCGTCAATATTGAGAACTCCGTTAGCAAACATGGTTTCGGTGTGCAGGATGACATCTTTGACCTCAAACGTTCCCAGGTTCAGCTTCAAGGTGCACTCTTCCTTTCAATGCTGTTACAGCTTCACGGCGAAAAGACGGTGGGGCCCTTTACTTCTGTAGTCAAGGCATCAAGAGCCGCTTTTACCAACCTCCTGCGAAACTCCTTTTCCCGGTCCCCAGGAAGAGCGGCATCGCTGCACATATAAGGAATACGCCCACCGATGACGATTCGACTGGCTCCCACCGCTTCAGCTATGGAGTTCATGGCCGTGATGCAAGCTGCCGGAATACCCAGCCGTTCCACTTCTTTAGCTAGCGTTGCACCGCAACGCGTGCCAGTCGCTCAACTCGAGGGGATGAGCACTCCATCAACATTAGCTGCCAATACCTCTTGGGCGATTTGCGCCCCAATCTCTTGGCTTCTCTCCACAGGCATACCATTTCCCACAGTTACCCAGTAGGTATCGTGCAGCGCGCCAATGTAACCTGCCTGTTCGAAATAGCGCAGCGCGTCCACGGGAAGCACCCGGTCAGGGTCCTCGTTCGCAAACTTGGCGTCAAAGCCTCCATGCACCACTTCGTACTTGCCGCACTCTAGATCCATGATTCCCTGCAAGGAATAGGAAGCCCAGTTATCAGCGTTCGCGTGCTTGATCCTGTCTGGATTTCCAAAGGGAACAATGCCTGCCTCGGTCACCAACGCTATTCTTGCTTTAGAAAGATCCTCAATGGGTCTAGCAGGCGGCACGTGATCATATTGCTGCACCCTAACTTCGCTCTCAAAGGGCTCGCCGCGCAGTTTCCTGTGGAGCATCGCAACGGCTCTCGCAGCAGCAGGGCGTTTTGCCAATTGATTGAGGCGAATACCACGGGCCACATACCCTTCTTCGCTGGCAGAGAGGATTTCTCCGCCGCTCAGAAGTTTCTTACTTAGCCTTGCCATGCAGTCCACGGCATCTCTCATGCCCGCCGCGGAAGCTTTGGTGGCCACAATCAGCACATCTTTTTTGTACATATCGACTGCTGGATTTCCGGGATACATGCCGGAAATCACAGGAATGCGCAATTCTTTGTGCACCCGGCTGCAAATCGCTCCGCAGGCTACCCCGTAGCGGCCAGCATTAAACGCCGGGCCTGCCACCAGCAAGTCAATCTGTCTCTCTTTCAAGACACGACAGATCTCGCTGATTACTACCTCACTATGCTGGTTAAAATAGTTGTCGCCGCACACAAAAGAAACCGTGATCTGCGCTTCACCGCCGAGCTTCCTTTGGAGGGCAATACCGGGGCCTACCACTCCTTCTTGTAATTGCAGCGGAATATCAGCAGCTTCTTCTCCACCGATGCCGCCAAAAAACTGGTTCAAATAATAAGCGACGCGTTTTGCCATTGTCTTCACCTTCCTGCTGATCTCCAGATCAAGCAATGCTCGTTTCCACTGCTTATCTGACAGCAGCTCCTTTTGAGCCAGAAACCTCAATGTAGTGCATCACCATCTTCTTGTAGGCTGCTACGCCCTTGCCATAAACCATGCTCAACGGTAGAAAACCCAGGGGAGTAGTCATTCCGCTGTTGAGAACCTCTTCAACGGCTCGGGTACCCGCAAGAGACAGGTCACTGAACAAATTGATCTTGGTAATCCCAGCTTGAACCGCTCGCGCCATTTCATCATCTCCCGTGCCCGACGCACCGTGCAGCACCAGCGGAACGGGGACTACCGTGCGCAGTTCTGCTATGAGATCGAATGCCAACTCAGGCTGCTCGTCTTTGTACAGGCCGTGCGCCGTTCCTACGGCAACCGCCAAACAATCTACAGACGTACGCTTGACAAACTCCACGGCTTCGACCGGATCAGTAAAAGGAGACAAGCGGTCCTCAGCATATTTCTGCGCACTGCCCACCCGCCCTAACTCGGCTTCTACGGACACTCCAACGGCGTGGGCCATTTTTGTCACTTCCGCTGTAATGGCAACATTTTCTTCAAATGGCAGCATGGAGCAGTCAATCATCACTGAGGTGAACCCGGCTTGAATAGCCTTAGCACACACCTCAAAGCTTTTCCCATGGTCCAAGTTGAGGGCAACGTCTACTTGGGGATACCGTAGCGCCATGAACTCGGTGATATCTGCCACTGCCTCGATGTCGTTCATCTCCACACAGTCTAAGATTATGGGAGCATTCATTTCATCCGCAGCTTGAAACACTGCTTCTATAGTCTGCAAATCATTTACTCCTGGAGCAACTACAGCGTATCTTTTTTCCCTTGCGTCCTGCAGCATTGGAGCCATTGACATCAACATGTTGTTTCCTCCCTTTATGAA
>DUUE01000114.1 GCA_012841735.1 Bacillota bacterium
AAGCGGCCTTCCTGGCCTACCTGGCGCAGAGAGCAGAAGAAATTACTACGGCTGATGTTTCTATAGACGGTGAAAACATTGAAGTGCTCTTCTCCAGCGATGCCGATGTGGGAGCGGTCTATGCCGCCGTCCAGGACCTGCTGCAGGCTTTCAGGGATGAGCTTGCTGAAGCCTCCATCACCCTGAAGCGGGGCGACGGCGAAGAGCAGACCTTCTACCTTGACCAGGACAACGTGGCTGTAGATATTGCCCTCTTCCTGCTGGACGGTCTTTCTCCCGAGCAGTTCCTCTCTCAAATGAAGACCATAGTGGCCGACTACACCGCCTGGGCCAAGGACAATTACGGTGTTGAATTTACCCTGGCGGGCAGCCTCAAGTTCCAGTCAGTCTGGAGTTTCGACAACTACTGGTTTTACGAAGATCTTGGTATAGGGTTGTCTGAGTTTCGCATACAACTTTGGAATGTGCCTCAGGCTACACATTTTGAATTAAAAATTGAAGGAGCAGGTACGCAGAGAGCAGCTGTAAACGATTGTATCAAGGAGTCCACTCTCTTGTTGAGTAAAGACCCCGCTAACTTTGAAGTGTGGTTGTTCAGCAGCGAGGTTGATGAGGTGCCCTTTGCCATTGCCAGTTGTGAAGGAAGCCCGGGTGACAATTACGGCAGGCTGGTAATTCACGACACCTGGTCGGTCAGGCCAACGGTTGAACCTGCTTCGGAATTCAGTGTCTATATCTCCATTGCCGGTGCTGCCTATTATGAACTGCATGGCGAAGGGTTTGAAAATCCCCTTGCCAAAAAGCCCATAGGGGAACCAATACTTAGCGCAAGTATTTATTTTACCGAACCATCCGAACTAATAGTGAGATTTTACGATAGCGAAGAAGCGACAGAACCAATTGCTATAGCCAGATGCAGCGGAGCTGATGGAGATAAATTTGGGAAGTTGATTTATCAGTAAAAACTTATACTGGTCCGGTTTCATGAGGGCCAGTCGGCCTCATTGTTAACTTAAATGGTCAGGGTGAATGGAACGAGTCATGGTGAAAAGAAAGAAATGGTTTGTGCCAGTTCTTATACTAATTATTCTGGCGTTTGCTGCCGGGGGAGTAATCTATCTTATATCGGGCGGCTCCTTTAGCAGCGGTGGAAAACAACCTTCCGGGACATGGTCTGTGAAGGAGTCTTTTCCCGGTTCACCGGTGAGCGATTTTACGGTCACCGTTCAAAATTTAAAAAGTGCGACCCACTTTGAACTCCGTATTGACGGCTTTCCGATCGGTGAAAGGGTTCCTATAGATGATTATGTCCGGGGCCTTCCCATAATCTTTTCAAAGCCGGAAAGAATGGAGGTCTGGTTCTTTGACTGCGAAGATGCGGATGAGCCTATCGCCATAGCCAGGTGCCACCATTCAGGCGCCCTGGTATTTCCAGGTACCGAAGGAGCTTTTGACGAAAACAACGCTGCTGCCAATGTAAGCAACGGCGACAGCGATAATGATAACAACGGCGTTCAAAATGAAGAGGAAGAAGATGAGAAAGGGCTTCTAAATAATCTAAAGCAGTGGCTGGACAGGACAATAAATCGATTATTTCCAAAGCCGGATCAGGAAAAACCCGAAAAGGAAATAACGAATGGAGAAGAAGAAGTAGGGAATACAGCGCCACCCGTTGGTGGCGGTTCTGATGATGATAATTCGGCGGAAAGTGGTTCTACTGGCGATAACTCTACTGGAGACAGCTCTAATGAGGGCAATGAGGAAAGCGGTTCTGCAGAAAAGGATCCACCTGCAGCTGCGCCCGCCGGCAGATGGTATGTCGAACCGGATACACCCCCGACAGCCCTGTTTAAAATTAGTGTAGACAACATTGATCCGGGAGCCTATTATGAGCTGTATGCCTCCGGGATCCTGGTCGGGAAGCGCGTTCCCCTCGGTGAAGGTGTTTGTAGCATCAGTTTAATGTTCAGCGAGCCATCTGCTTTAAAAGTGAAATTTTTTGCCGGCAAGAACTCAGCATCGCTACTGGCTGAAGCAGAATGCACCGAGGATGGAGAACTGAAATTTATAGAGTGAAAAATATAACGCTGTAAATTAAGAATATATGTGTCTTAACCACTATGTTGACTTACTTACAGTATTCCAGCGAATTTGAGTAAGAGATGGCATTAAGGGGGTCAATAGACTTTTAGAAGGGTTAGGATAGGTGGTAGTAAGTGCTAATGTTCGGATACATTCTAATTCTTAATTATTAACATTAAATTTTACAACCTGTAATTTGAAGGGGGAAAATGGGTATGTTGAAAAAGCGTGGGTTTAAGGTCTTGTTTGTATTTATCCTGGCAACATTAATTTCCACTCTCTTTGCCGCCTCCGCGATGGCGGCCACGGTAAATGATGTAGGGGATAATTCCATGCGGGTGGGCTTTGATGTTTACGACCTAACAGAATCTAACGCCTACACCTATGAGAATGTTCTTGATTCTTTGCGCAGAGGCGGTTCTCAATATTACTTTAAAATAGGTGGACGCTGGTATGACCTTCTGGATGATGATATAAGGACATATGCGGACTTGCAAAATCCGGATAAGGCTTTGCCGCCTGAAATAGTGCGAACCTGGAAATTAGAAAGATGGTATTGCGATCCTGAAGATGATTACGAACTCTTTGAACCCATTCCTTCAACATACTCATTTACATATGAACCAATAGATACTGTTCGTCCGGGCGAGGATATTGGCGTTGACGTTACATTCTCTACCGCTGAAGAGGGAGCGGTGGGCTATGATGGAGTGCGCTTCAAATTCCGCTCTGAAGGCCCCGGCGATGTTACCTTAACCGCCGTAGACAGTGCAGGCGCGCATACCTTTACCAATGAAGGTTACTGGGGCCCGCCGGGCGGCTTTAACCTGCCGGCGAATTACAGCGCCACTACTACCTGGACGTTGAACTTCGCTTATGCTGGAGAGTATACTATTACTTTCAGCCTGGTTGATGCTGCCACAGACGAAATAGTTGATGGCATTACTCAGTCAGTAGTTATTGATGCGGTGCGGACCACTGAGGAAGCCCAGGCTGCCTTCCTGGCCTCGCTAAAAGCGAAGGCGGAAGCCATTACCGCGGCTAGGGTTGCCGTTGAAGACAAAGCTATAACCGTTATCTTTGATTTAAATTCAGCACAGGAAGCTGTTGAACAGTTAGTAGAAGGTCTTCTCGCAGCTTTTGGGGAAGAGATGCTTGATGCCTCAATTAACATTAAGCTGGCCGCCAATGAAGAAGGAGAAACCTTTAATATAAAGCAAGAGGGTGCGGTTGCCGCCATAATCGCATACCTGCTGGGCGATCGGACTCCGGCGCAGTTCCTGGAGGAGAGGGAGCCGGTAGAGGCTACCTATGCACTTGCGGCTAAGGATAAATATAACGTAGATGTTAACGTAGAAGGCGCCCTCCGCCTGCTGCACCAATATATTGTCAGTTTCAATGTAGACGACGGCAGCCCGGTTGATGATCAGATCGTGGATCATGGTGGAAAGGCAACAGCACCCGAAGATCCGGAAAAATTGGGTTATACCTTTGACAACTGGTATGCCGACGAAAACTTCAGCATTCTATTTGATTTCGATATTTCAATTACATCCGACACCACAATTTACGCCAAGTGGGATCCGAGCCCAAATATTGCCTACAAGGTGGAGCACTACCTGCAAGATGTTGAAGGTGCCGGCTACACCTTAGAAGATACGGACTATCTAACTGGCACTACAGATGAGCAAGT
>DUUE01000088.1 GCA_012841735.1 Bacillota bacterium
CAACTGGGAATATGCCATGACAGTGACGGCCAAAGACGACCTGATTGACCCACGTACTGTCAAAGGCAGCCAGTTTGTCAGGCCCCTGCTGGAATTTAACGGTGCCTGCCCGGGCTGCGGTGAAACACCCTATATCCGTCTTTTGACGCAGCTGTTTGGCGACAGGATGATGATTTCCAATGCCACCGGCTGTTCCTCCATCTGGGGTGCTTCCGCACCGTCCATTGCCTATACAACAAACGCTGCCGGAAAAGGGCCTGCCTGGATCAATCCGCTCTTTGAAGATGCCGCCGAATTCGGCTACGGCATGCTTTTGGGAGTAATTCAGGTCCGGGAGCATTTGGCCGCACTCATCCGGGAAGCCCTGACGCTGCCGCTGGCCGCAAAGCTGAAAGCAGCTTTTGCACACTGGCTGGAGGTTAAGGATGACGGGAAGGCGTCAAAGGAGGCGGCCAAGGATGTTTTGTCCGCCCTGGAGGAGAGTAAGGACAAAGACAGGCCGCACATCCGGGAAATCATGAAAAGAAAAGACTTCCTGGTGAAAAAGTCCGTCTGGGCCATCGGCGGCGACGGCTGGGCTTACGACATCGGTTACGGCGGTTTGGACCATGTGCTGGCCTCGGGAGACGATATCAACATTTTTGTGATGGATACTGAAGTCTATTCCAATACGGGCGGGCAGAGTTCAAAGGCGACCCCTGCGGCCAGCGTGGCCAAACTGGCGGCGGCCGGCAAAAAAACGCGCAAAAAGGATTTGGGCCTGATGGCCATGACGTACGGCAATGTCTATGTGGCCCAGGTTGCCATGGGAGCGGACATGAATCAGACACTGAAGGCCATGGTGGAAGCGGAGAGTTATCCCGGCCCGTCGCTCATTATTGCTTATGCTCCCTGTATCAGCCACGGGATTAAAAGCGGCATGGGCACAAGCATCCTGGAGGAAAAACGGGCTGTGGAGGCGGGATACTGGCACCTTTACCGCTTTAACCCGGCCCTGCGCCGGGAAGGCAAAAATCCCTTTATCCTTGACTCCAAAGAACCGAAAGCCGATTTTCTGGAGTTTATTCAGGGAGAGATCCGCTATTCACAGCTGCAGAATGTCTTTCCCCAACATGCGGAGCGGTTGTATGCCCTGGCTGCGGAGCATGCGCAGGAAAGATACCGCCGTTATAAACTGCTGGCAGAAAAAGCAATACTGTAGCAAGATGCAAAGGGAAGAGAAAAACCCGGGCTGCTGCGGGCGGCCCGGGTTACTTCTGGTTGCTGTCCACATATTCTTTGGCGTTGAGAATGTCAATTTCATCAGGCAGGTTGACTTTGGAAACAGGCTTCATATCTTCCATCTCAGCCCACGCCGCCGTATCATGCCTTTCAACGGGACTTGCCATGCGGCGGTCCTTCTTTTTGTTTTTTGCCATACCAATCCTCCTTGCAGCTCCTGTTTTTTCCCTGCGTGGCATATTGTCGGAGCACTTGTTTTTTTTAGTCTGCTTTGTTTGGGCCGCTTTATGCATCATGCAGAAAGCTCCCGCGTGACCCTTCCGCCACGGGACGCTATGCACACAGGCGGCGGCACAGACGGTTTGTCCGCCGCTGTCCGGGCGCCCGGATTCCTGGGGAAAAGCGGCAATATTTATTGACAAAACAAATAATGTTAAGTTATCATAATAATAAGGCATAATCTAAGTATACATAATTTTCGGACATGCCTGTTTGAGCAAATGATG
>DUUE01000032.1 GCA_012841735.1 Bacillota bacterium
ATCCACGGTCAGCTGTAAAAGATGCGGTCTGAGATCCACCGTTTTTTCCCCCTTTTTCCCTTTCCGCCGCACCGGCAGGGAAGTCGCACGCAACAGTTCCTCCACACGGGCTGCCGTCTCCTGCACTCCGTCCGGCAAGGGCACGGACCAGGCCGCCGCCCGCACCAGGCTCATCAGCGGCGGGATGCCCGCCGGAACCGTGCGCCGGCACAAAACAGCAAGCCCTTCCGGCAGCACGTCCTGCAGTTTTTCCAGCTCGGCCTCCGCAAGCTTGCGGGTAAAGTAGATATCGGCATATTCCGCCGTGCTTGCCACACCCACCGGCAGGGCGGAAGCAAAAGATATTTTCGGGTGTGGGTTAAAACCACGGCTGTAGGCCAGGGGCAGGGCGGCACGCCGCAGGGCACGCTGCCAGGTACGCATCATGTCAAGATGGGAAAGATAGCGCACCAGGCCTACTTTGGCAAATTTAATCCAGATTCGCACCGGTACATACTCCTTTGTCATCTTCCTCGGCCAAAAGCAGCGCCATGCCGCAGCCCAGACAACCTTCGCGGCAGTCGGCCGTTGTTTCCCCCCGCAGTGCCCGGCGGTATTCACGCAGCAGGTAGCGTTTGCTCACACCGCTGTCCAGGTGGTCCCACGGCAGGGGGTCAGCCTCCGCGAAACTTTTTTCGGCACAGGCTGCCAAATCCAGCCCATTCTCCGCAAAAGCCTGCTGCCAGAGGTCAAAACGGAAATACTCGTCCCAGCTGTCCAGCCTGCAGCCCAGTTCCGCCGCTCGCATCAGCACCGGGACCAGTTCGCGCCCGCCCCGGGCAATGGCCGCCTCCAGCAGGCTTGTCTCCGCCCCGTGCCACTGAAAATGCACACCGGGCAGGCGCAATGCCTGCCGCAGCAGCTGCTGGCGGCGGAGAATCCCGGCTTTGGGCAGCTGTCCGTGCCACTGAAAGGGTGTATGCGCCTTGGGCACAAACACGGAAACGGAAACTGTGACACGCGGCCGGCCCTGCCCGCCGGCTTCTTTAAATGCCTGCAGCACCCGCTTCGCCAGGTCCGCAATCCCGTGCAGGTCTTCATCAGTTTCTGTGGGCAGCCCCAGCATGAAATAAAGTTTCACACTTGTCCAGCCGGCGGCAAAAGCCTCTTTGACGGCAACCAGCAGGTCCTCTTCCGTAATATTTTTGTTGATCACATCACGCAGGCGCTGTGTACCCGCCTCCGGGGCAAAAGTGAGCCCGCTTTTGCGCAGGCGCTGCACTTCCCGGGCCAGTTCCCCGGAAAAAGAATCCAGGCGCAGTGACGGCAGCGACAGTGACACTCCTTCTTTGGCCAGTTCCACCCCCAATTCATTTACCAGCTCCGTAACGGCACTGTAATCCCCCGTACTGAGGGAACTTAACGCCATCTCCTCGTACCCGGTGTTGCGCACCATGTTACGGGCCAGCGCAAGCAAAGTTTCCTTTTTCCGTTCACGGACAGGGCGATAAATCACTCCCGCCTGGCAGAAGCGGCAGCCACGCGTGCAACCGCGGAAAAGCTCCAGAACCATACGGTCATGGACAATATCACTGTAGGGGACAATAAAGGCGGTAGGATAGGGAGCCTTGTCCAGGTCGGCAACCACGGCCCGTTTAACTGTTGGAGGAAACTGCGGGTTCACAGGCTTTGTTCCCAGATAAACGCCGGATTCATCCCGCTCCTCCCGGTAAAAAGCCGGGACATAAACCCCCCGGACACCCGCAAGCAGCTCCAGACGCCGGCGGCGGGGAAGGTCTCCGTTTGCTTCCAAAAGCCGCAATACTTCCGGCAGGGCTTCTTCCGCATCACCCAGCAGCACAAAATCAAAAAAAGGGGCCAGCGGTTCCGGGTTAAAAGCTCCAGGGCCGCCGGCAACCACCAGAGGTTCCTTTTCACCGCGCTCAGCAGCCAACAACGGGATATCTGCCAGTGCAAGCATGTGCAGAACGGTTGTATAGGACAACTCATACTGCAGGGTAAAACCAACTATATCAAATTGCCCAAGCGGCGTAACTGTCTCCAGGGAACAAAGGGGAAAATCCTCCGCACGCAGAATCTCTGCCAGATCGCTCCCCGGCATAAATACTCTTTCCGCCGCCCACCGCGGCACGGCATTAATAATATGGTAAAGAATTTTCAACCCCAGGTGCGACATGCCGATTTCATATAAATCGGGGAAGGCCAAAACTACTTTCATGCTGCACTCTTCATGTCGCTTGCTGACTGCGTTGATTTCATTCCCCAGGTAGCGTGCAGGCTTTTGCACACGCGGCAGGATTTTCTCCCGGAAATAAGTTTGATATAATGTCATACTGCCTCCAAACAAAGTATATATTTACCTTATTTTTTCCTTTTTACAATTTAACATGACTTGTGGTTTTCCCTGCCTGCAAGATATGGATTAACTGCCGCCCGTGCAGCTGGCGGGGTGTTTGTTTTTATTTTAGCAGAAATCTGCCCAAAAGTATGCCACCATTTGTCTGAGAATTCTTACGCACAGAAAAAAGACCCCGTTTCACCGGCAGGCCGGATGGAGGGGCTTGCTTTCCGCCTTTTTACTTTTTGCCGCTGTAGGACAGGGCGGTTTCCACGCTGGCGAAAATACCTTTGGCAATCACAGTATCCACAATCTCATTTTCCATGGCTTCCCCCAGGATGCGGCCGTCTTTGGTCACAACCAGAACACGGTGATACTTTTTCATGGCAAAGCGGCGGAGAATCTCTTTCAGCGGCGCATCCTGCAGAGCCAGCAGTGTTACCAGCGGCATCACACCCTGTTTATGCAGCAGCTGCTTTTTTCTGCTCAGGCTGCGGAGAAAAGCATACATGGCCGCAGTCCGCTCTTTCTCGGACGCATAATATAAAAAGAAGGCGGCTGCCACCAGGGTGATATGCAAATTCCCCAGGTAAAAAAGATACAGTGCCAAAAGAAACAACAGGAGCGCCAAGAGCTGGCTGAGACGAATGGCCAGTTCCGTCGCCTGCTGAAAACCAAGCACGCCGGACAGGCGTGCCCGCAAAATCCGGCCGCCGTCCAACGGCAGGGCGGGCAGAAGGTTAAAAAAACCAAGCGACAGGTTGCAGCGGATAAAGAAAAGTAAAACTTCACTTTCTCTCCATACCGGGACATTGGCATATAAAAGCAGGCTGACTGCCACCAGGGCAAAATTAAAAAGGGGCCCCGCCAGGGAAACCACACTTTCAATATGCGGGTCAAGTTCAAGAACATCTTCTATCCTGGCAACACCGCCGAAAGGGAATAATTCCACATCGCCCACTTCCAGCCCCTGGGCACGAGCCACCAGCAGGTGGACAAGCTCATGACCCAGCACCAGGCTAAAAAGCATAACTGTTTCCGTCAGATAGCCATAAAAGGCAAGGACAAAAAGCAGCAGAAGAAAAACCCAGTGGAAACGAAAGGTAATGCCGCCAAGCCGGAACAGTTTCAAACGCTGCCTCTCCTTTAATTAATGTCCGTTTCTTCCTGCAGCGGGTCGCCTTGTTTGATCACATTGCCGGAGGTGACCAGGTAAGTTTCCGGATCCACCGGCTGCTTTTCTTCCCAGATTTCAAAATGCAAATGGCTTTCGCCTTTTTCATTGGGCGCCACCCCGGCTATTATCTGCCCTGCCGCCACTTCATCACCCACTGACACGGCAACATCGGTGACACGTCCGTAGATTGTAACCATTTCATCCTGGTGCAACAGGTAAATGGTGGTGCCATAGATTTCATGTTCCTTGATCAGGTTGACCGTGCCGGCAAAAGCTGCATAAACAGGGGAGTTGGGGTCGGTGATAACATCAATGCCGTAATGCATTTCCAGGCCTTCTCCGTCCGCAGCCATCCTTGTCCCGAAGGGGCTGGACAAAACCCCGTTCACCGGAGCAATCATTTTCCCCGGTGGTATTTCAGGTACATTATTATCCGCTTCCGCCGGAGGAGGAGCTTGACTACCCTGAAACCATTTAAAGTCACTGATTGCCTGCATCACAGGTTTTGCCGCATCGACCCAGGATGCCGGATCCATATTCCTGACAGTCAACTGATAGGCATATTCCGTAATGCGCTCCGTCAGGGAAAAATTAAACAGGCTGAAAACTCCCAGGCACAGTACCACAATAATGGCGGCCACCGTTTTCTCAAACATATTGTCCCGCAGCTGCCTGATCAGTGCCTGTGGTATATCCTCAAAGCTTTGCCCCGTAAAACCGCCCAAATTGCCGTAATAAGGCTGGATACTGCGTTCCCTCCGGCCTTCCAGCCGGGCACGGAGGCTTGAACGCGGCCTCTGCCATTTTTTCTTCCCTCTCAATTTCCTCACTCCCCGGAGGTTTGTCCTTATCCATGTATATTTACGGAAAGCACAAATATGCCAAAAATATTTCCGGGGTCCTTTTGCCATGCTCAGAACAGAAAACCTGCGGAGGCAAATGGTCCGCAGGTTCAGCAGAGTTTAGGGTCAGGTAGTTTATTATGTTTTGTCGCTTTTTGTGCGTTAGAGCGGCCGGTCCCGTCAAAACATCAGTTTCTGGCGGCGCATGACAATG
>DUUE01000038.1 GCA_012841735.1 Bacillota bacterium
AAATGCCTGAGGCAGTTACCCCTCCGTAGCTCAAACTGCAGTCTGCAGGAATTATATATATTTACTGCCTCCCCCGGTATCAGGGGAGGCAGGGTTAGAATGCCTTTTCTGTATAGTAAGCTCTTTCAGATAGAGAAAAGATTATGGGTAAGTTGCTGCAACCTGTTGGAAACATCAGCCAGCGTATTGAGGGCACCCAGGACTGCCTCAGTGGCCTGTGCCTGGCTGTGGGCAATGGCTTTTGCCTCGTCAATGCCCTGATGAATAGTTTGCATGTAACCTTTCACATTCTCCGTAATGTCAGCCACTTTCCGGGTGGATGCGGTAGTGCTTTCGGCCAGCTGGCGGATTTCTTCCGCAACCACGGAAAAACCCTGCCCCGCTTTGCCTACCCGTGCGGCTTCAATTGAAGCATTCAGGCCGATGATCCTGGTGGTTTTGCTGATTCCTTCTATTAACCCCAGGATTTCCTGGGTTTTTTCCGCTTCTCCCTTTGCCGTCTGTGAGGTTTCAGTCAGGTTTTCGCCGAAAGTAGCCAAATTTTCCGCTTCACTAGTCAGATTCTGCATGTTTTGGCGGATGAAAAGCGCCGAGTTGTTAATTTCTTCTGTCAGGGAGGCCAGTTCTTTCGCGTTCTGGACAATTTTATTGTTTACTTCCTCCCTGATCTCCACGATGGTGATAAGAAGTCTGGCGGCTTTTGCATCCATAATGCTTATGTCTGGGCGTTTATGCTCATTCAGCAAGCCCTGGACAGCTGCGACACCTGTGACTTCAATCACCAGATCCAAATCCGGATCCTGCAGGAGGGGAACAAAATCTTTTACTGTTCTTATTCCTGCTGCTTCTGCCTTGGGGAAAGCAGGTGCGTCGTCCTGTACGTCAGAAATCCACAGGATGTTTACTTCCGGTATGGTCAAAAGAAGTGTGAGGACTGCCAAACCGCCCCTGCCGCCGCCGACTATTCCTATATTCATTTCTTTTCACCTCGAATGCTGTCGAATTGTCTGTTGCTATAAATAATTCTTTGGCAGGCAAATGATTCCTGCTTTTCCCAAAATATTTTCTGCTTATGATTTACATCACATCATGGTGTGTCCGGCAGTGTTATACTTAAGGCAGCAAACTGAATCCGGGAGAAAAAAAATGAAAAGAGAGATTATTCATATTGATGAGGAAAATGTAACGGTTGCGGGCTTTGTGTCCCCAACTGTGCTGAAGGGGCTCTGCAGATCATCAACGAGAAAGCACGCCTGGTGGCGGACAATCTGTGTGACGGCCTGGGCGCCTGCCTGGGTGAGTGTCCCACAGGAGCACTGACGATTGAAATACGGGAAGCGGATGCCTTTGATGAGGAAGCTGTTCAGCGCCATCTGCAGGCAGGGGGAAATGACCGCCCCGTCCACAGCGGCTGCCCCGGCAGCATGATGCGTGTGCTGCAGCCCCAAACAGCCTCAAGTGCCGAACCGGAAGCCGGGACACCTTCCGAGCTGGCTCAGTGGCCGGTCCAGTTAAAGCTGGTAAATTCTTACGCGCCGTATTTTAAAAATGCCGACCTGCTGATTGCTGCAGACTGTGTGCCTTTTGCCTATGCAGACTTTCACAGAAAGTTCCTGCGCGGCCGTGCCGTTGCCATGGGCTGCCCCAAACTGGACGATGCCATGTATTACCTGGA
>DUUE01000095.1 GCA_012841735.1 Bacillota bacterium
AGCAGGCGGAGGCGGGAGTGGATTACCTGCCGGAAACCATGGCGCTGGATCTTTATACGGCCGGCGGTGAAACGGGCAGTTTTGCACAAATCCTGGCCTTGTCCCTGGAAGCCGCCGCCGGCTTGCAGTGGCTGGAAACTCTCGGCGGGGAAAATTTTCTCCTGGCAGACGGAGACGGGCTGCACCGGGCAAGTGACAGTTTTCTCCGTGGCATAACACAGAAGGTTAAGCGGCTGGCTGAGGAAAAGGTGCTTGCCGTGGAAACCGGTTTGCTGCCGCTGCGGCTCCTTAAAAACAAAGAGCAGGTAACAGGGCTGTCAGTCAGCACTGCCGACGGGGAGGAGGAAATTTACGCCCGGGCTGTGATCCTCTCAGACGGCGGTTACGGGGCAAACACTGAGTTGCTGGCTGCTTATGCCAAGGTTACCGGTGTAACGGCCAGGCTGGACGGAGGCCAGCAGGGGACGGGACTTAAGCTGGCCCGGGAAGCGGGCGCGGAGGTCGCCGGGCTTGACCGTGTGGTGCTGCATGCCGTTTTGCCGGCCACCGGTATGCATGTGGGGAACGAGGATGTCACTGACGCCTTTTTGTTTGCCAGGGGCGGTCAGCCGGTGGCTTACGGCGGTGACCTCATCCCGCTGTTGCAACAGAACGCAGGACTGCTCTTTGCCGTTTTCAGCGGTGACAGCGGGGAGGAGCGGCTGCCCGCGGCCGCGGTGGCGGACAGTGAGGAACTGGCAGCCGTACTGCAGGCCGACCCGGGCAGCCTGGCGGATACGCTGCCCCGGCTGCACTTTCCCTGCCGGGTGGCCGCGCTTGCCCTGGTGGCGTATCTGCCCGGGGGCATGCTGGTAACGGAAGAATATCAGGTCAGGGGTGACCACGGTTCCATCACAGGCTTGTATGCGGCGGGAGAAGGGACTGCCGGCATCCATGGTGCCGGCAGCCTGCCTGAATTATATCTGACGGAGACCGTAATCAGCGCCCGCCTTGCCGGGCGCAATGCGGCGGCGTACGCCAGGCGGTAAGCAGGCGTACGTTTTCTTTTCTCTGGCGCAATTTTTACTTTTGTGATATAAGTGTAAAGAAAGCTGCGATACTGCGGGAAACGCACCGGCAAGGAGGAAAAGGATGAAATACATAGTCATTTTAGGAGACGGTATGGCCGACTACCCTCTGCCTGAGCTGGGGGGCAAAACACCTCTGGCAGCCGCCAAAAAACCGTGCATGGACGAGCTGGCGGCGCAGGGAATGATGGGTATGGTAAAAACAGTGCCGGACGGGATGCCGGCGGGCAGCGATACCGCCAATCTGTCCGTTCTCGGCTATGACCCGCAAAAATATTACAGCGGGCGTTCTCCCTTTGAAGCTGTCAGCATGGGTATTGCCCTGACGGCAAAAGATTTGACTTTCCGCTGCAATTTTGTCACGCTCTCGGAAGCGGACGATTACACTGCCCGGGTGATGCTTGATCACAGCGCGGGGGAAATTACCTCCGGGGAAGCGCATGAACTGCTCGCAGCAATAAAAGACAGGCTGGGGTCAAAAGAGCTTGCCTTTTATCCCGGCGTGAGCTACAGGCACCTGTTGGTCTGGACAAAAGGGCCTGCTGACTGGGAGCTGACGCCGCCCCATGATATCCTGGGCAGGGCCATTGGCCCGTACCTGCCGGCCGGGCCCCACGCCGCCCCCATCCTGGCCATGATGAAGGAAAGTACGGCTTTGCTGGCAGACCATCCTGTCAACCGCAGGCGCAGGCAGCGGGGGCTTAACCCGGCCAACGCCATCTGGATCTGGGGTGAAGGGAGGAAACCTGCCTTGCTTCCTTTCCGGGAAAAATACGGGCTGCGCGGCGGCGTGATTTCCGCGGTGGATTTGATTAAAGGCATCGGTCTTTGTGCCGGGCTGGAAGTTATCCCGGTTGCCGGCGCCACCGGAGATTTGGACACTAATTTTGAAGGCAAGGCGCAGGCGGCCCTGACTGCCCTTAAGCAGGGCATGGACTTTGTGTACATCCACCTGGAAGCCCCGGATGAATGCGGGCACCGGCAGGAGTTGGACAATAAAATTACAGCCATTGAATATATCGACAGGCGCGTGCTGCGGCCCGTGATTGAAGGCCTGGAGGCGGCTGCCGCGCCTTACCGCCTGCTGCTTTTGCCGGACCATGCCACACCCCTTTCCCTGCGCACCCACACGGCGGATCCGGTACCGTTTCTGCTTTATGACAGCACAAGGAAAGCGCATAGGGACGGCACAACCTTTACTGAAGCCCAAGCGTCCGCCACAGGGCTGTTTGTGGCGGAAGGGCACAGGCTGATGGACATTTTCCT
>DUUE01000384.1 GCA_012841735.1 Bacillota bacterium
GAAGGCCCGTATTTTTTCCTGCTCTGCCGCGATGATGCGCTGGATTTCCGCATGCAACACCTCGCCGGGCACATCTTCCGGAGAGACGACACCGAGCGTGCTCATCCCGGAGGCAATAATCCGCTTGGCGGCTTCCACCGCCTGTTGGTAGTCATTAATCGCTCCGGTGGACAGGTCGCCCAGCACCGCTTCTTCTGCGGCCGCTCCCGCCACCATGACGGCAATCTGCCCTTCCAGGTATTGCTGCGTGTAAAGATAACTGTCTTTTTCAGGGCTTTGGCGCATATATCCCAGGGCTTTGCCGCGGGGCGTTGTTGTCACGGTGGAAACGGAGCCGGGACGGTGGCGTTCACTGGCAATGGCATGGCCGATTTCATGAACGGCGACGCGCCACAATTCTTCCCGGTCCGGCTTGCGTTCCAGTTTCTCACCCATCATGACCTTGTCAATGGCATCGGTAAAATGCCGTTGTGTGATTTTTTCCGACGCTTCGCGCATGGCCAAAATGGCCGCTTCGTTGGCCACACTTTCCAGATGGGCGCCGGAAAAACCGAATGTCTCCCGTGCCACTTTTTCCAGGTTAACATCAGGGGCAAGCGGTTTGTTGCTGACATGCAACTGTAGAATTTCCCTGCGTGCCGCCAGGTCGGGCAAATCCACCTGCACGATACGGTCGAAACGGCCGGGTCGCAGCAGGGCGCTGTCAAGCAGGTCGGAACGGTTTGTGGCTCCTATTAGCAGTGTTCTGATCCGGCTGTCGGCGGTCATGCCGTCCATCTCCACTAAAAGCTGGTTCAGAGTCTGGTCATATTCATGGTGGGAGGTATGAGAACCCCTTTTCCCGCCCAGGATTTCAATTTCATCAATAAAAATAATGGCGCTGTTTTTTTTCTCTTTTTCCGCCACAGTTTTCGCCCGGGCAAAAAGCTGGCGGATTCTTTGTGCGCCCACACCGGCATAAAGTTCAATAAATTCAGACCCGCAGGCTGCCAGGAAGGCCGAGTCGGTATAGGCAGCGGCCGCTTTTGCCAGGAGCGTTTTGCCCGTGCCAGGAGGACCCACAAGCAAAATCCCCTTCAGGGGGCGGATTCCCATTTTGGCTACTTTCTCCGGGAAGCGGATAAAGTTAAGGGCTTCCAGCAATTCCTTCTTTGCCGTCTCCTGCCCGCCGATTCTTTCAAAAGTGACTGTCCCTGTTTGTGTTTCTTTGTCTACCACGGTAAAGCTGACGGCGGAACCGCCGTTGCGTGCCTGCAGCAGATAGGAAAGAAAAGCGAACATGGCCAAAAGGAACAGTAAAGGTCCTACATTGACACCCTGCCATAATAGCACAACCAGGATGGCAACAGCCGCTCCCAATGCTGTTTCACGGATCATGCATGCTCACCCGCCCTCCCGTTTTGGCGTTCAACAATTTCATACAGCCAGGCATCGCCTTTTTTCAGCTGCAGGTATAAATACTTGCCGTCCACGGCAAAGCGGTAATGATCAAGGTCCAAAACGGCAAGTTTGGTATTGATGGCTGCTCCGGCTGCCACAAAATTACCCCTTTGCTCCCCTTCATACAGCTCCAAATGCACGGCAAAGTATGCATCTTCCAGGGTCGTATTCCGTGCGTCCACAAGCTCCAGGCGGTAATTTTCCTCCCCGAGCATTTCAGTTATGACTGTGTGCAGCTGCCGGTATGTTTCCTGCAGATTGCTCACATATTCCAGGGTGACAATTATTACTTTTTCTCCGTCTTCTTCCAGCCGTACTTGCCGCACATGCTCCAGTTCACCGATTCTCTTCAAAAGTGGTGCTTCTATCATCTGCCGCTGCCGCAGCAACACGACACCGGTGGCAATGCCCAGGGTGAAAATAAAAGCCAGTACGGCCACATGCCACTTAAAATTCTTCATCTTATCGCCCTTCCCGGTAGATACGCAGTTTACATAATGTATTATAGCACAGAGGAATATTACTTTCCAACTGGAAATACTTCGAAGAGCGGAAGAAACGCCGAAGGCAAGCCATGTTTACAGCTTGCCTTCCTGCTCCGTTTCAATTGTTCCCAACAGGTCATAGCCGTCATAACCGTTGATTTTTACAGTGACAAAAGTGCCGCTTTCCACCCTGGCTCCTTCTGCCCTGATGTAACCGTCCACTTCCGGCGCCTGCCGGTAGCTGCGCAAAAGCAGGACATTGGGGTCCTGGGCGGAATACCCGTCCACAAGTGCCTGCAGTCGCCGCCCGACAAGGGCCTGCTGTTTGACGGCCACAATCCTGCTCTGCCTGTCTGTTGCCACCTCCAGGCGCTCTTTTTTCACTTCCGTGCTGATCTGCCCGGGGAAGTGTGCCGCCGGTGTCCCTTCCTCCTGTGAGTAGGCAAAGAAACCTACCCGGTCGAGGCCGGCTTCTTCCAGAAAAAACAGCAGGCGGGCAAAATCGTTTTCCGTTTCACCCGGAAAACCGACAATAAAAGTGGAACGCAGGGTTATCCCCGGAATGGCTGTCCGCAGGCACCCGATCAGTTCCAGCAGCTTTTTCGCCGTGGTTTTTCTGCCCATGCGCCGCAGGACGGAATCAGAGCCGTGCTGCAGCGGCAGGTCAAGATACGCGCAAATCTTTTTTTCAGTTGCCATGGTTTCTATCAGCTCGGGAGTGATCCGTTCCGGATAAGCATACAGCAGTCGGATCCAGGCAATGCCGGGAATGGCGGCCAGGGAACGCAGCAATGCGGGCAAAGCCCTCCCTTCCCCCCTGTCCTGTCCGTAAAGGGTAATATCCTGGGCAACAAGGCTGATCTCCCGGACTCCCTGCTGCGCCAGCTCTTCCGCTTCTTTTAAGATGGCGGCACGTCTGCGGCTGCGGTAGGGGCCGCGAATGGCCGGAATGGCGCAATAGGTGCATCTGTTGTCACAGCCATCGGCAATTTTCAGGTAAGCTGTATGCCCCGGTGTGGCCAGAAGGCGGGGAGCATCATCAGGCGGCCTGTATTCACCGGCAAGATAAGCCGGCCGCTCACCCGCCAGGCAGC
>DUUE01000273.1 GCA_012841735.1 Bacillota bacterium
CACGGCTTCAATCCGTTCTCCCACAGGCAGCTGCCGTCCGCCCCCGCCAAAAAAAATGGCGGTCCGGCTGCCGCCGTCCTGGGAGATGGTCAGGCGCAGGTGGTCTCCGCCTGCACCCACACGACGCGTGCCGCTCACCTCTGCATCTTTCAGCAGAAAAAGCGGCTCCGGATTGCCGTGTCCGTACGGCTCCAAAGCTGCCAGTTCGGCGGCCAGTGCCACATCCATTTCTGCCAGGCCGGCTTCCGCCACCACCGGCATTGGCACCTCCTCCGGTTTCCGCGCGGCTACAGCCCGGCAGAAAGCGGCACGGAAAGCTTCCAGCCTGTCGGCGGACAGGGTAAAACCGGCTGCTTCCGGGTGGCCGCCGTAACGTTCCAATAAACCGGCACACTCATTCAGGGCGGCAACCACATCATAACCGGGCGCCGTTCTGATGGAACCGCGCCCTTCCCCGCCGTCAAGGGCAATCAGCGCCACGGGCCGCCGGCAGGCGGTTGCCAGCCTTCCTGCCACAATACCGATCACACCCGGATTCCAGCCCTCCTGCCACAACACCAGGGCGGGCGCATCTTCCTCGGCAGCCGCCAGAAGCTGCGTTTCCGCCAGGATATTTTTTTCAATCTGCTGGCGCCGCCGGTTTAAATCATCCAGTTTTGCCGCCAGGACTTCCGCTTCCGCCCCCTCCGCCAGCAGCATTTCCACCGCCGGCCCCGCCTCTCCCAGGCGGCCGGCGGCATTAATCCGCGGTGCCAAAATAAAAGCAACCTGCCTGGCGGTAAGCCGCTGTGCCGGCAGGCCGGCCAGGCGGATGAGCTCCTGCAGGCCGGGGCGAGCTGTCTGGGCCAGGCGCTCCAGGCCATGTTTCACAAAGATTCTGTTTTCCCCCAGCAGCGGGACCACATCAGCTATGGTCCCCAGCGCCACCAGGTCAAGATAATCATACAACTTCCCGGCAGGCAGGCCCAGCCGGGCAAAGAGGGCACGCAGCAGGGTAAAAGCCACACCGACGCCGGCCAGCTGTTTGTCAGGATACAGGCAATGCTCCTGTTTCGGGTTCAGCACAGCCAGTGCCGGGCGCTCCCCCGGGAAACAGGTATGATGGTCGGTAATAATCAGGTCAAGGCCCAAAGCCTGTGCCTGCTGCATTTCCGCAAAGGAATTGATGCCGCAGTCCACCGTTACGGCCAGCCTGCCGCCCCGGGCGGCAAACTGCTGCAGGCTTTCCCCCTGCAGGCCGTACCCCTCCGCAAAACGACTCGGGATATAGTATTCCACCGCCGGCCCCAATTCTTTCAGCACGAGGACAAGCAGCGCCGTGGCGGTAATGCCGTCCACATCATAATCGCCGCAAATCAGAATCTGCTCCCGCTCGGCCACGGCCTGTGCCAGCCGTGCCGCCGCCTTTTCTGCCCCGGACAGGGAAAAAGGGTCCCCCAGACCGGACAGGTCACAGGAAAGAAAAAGCTCCGCCTCCCGGGGCGTCCGGATTCCCCGCCGGTAAAGGGCGGCCGCCGTCAGGCGGTGGAGTCCCAGTTCTCTTGCCAGCAGGTCAATTGTCTTTTCCTCTGCCGGAGGCACATACCAGGGCCAGTTATTTGCAGCCATAAAAAAACTCCTATCAGAAATTTCCCCTGCAGGTAAAGATTCGTCATATTGCTGTCAATTCCTGCAGTAAAAGAGAGGCCCGGCCGCCGGGGGGCAGTCGGGCCAAACGCCGTTTTACGCAGTTTTCGCTTTCCGGCCGCTGCGCTCACGCCACCACAACCACAGCGGGGCCGCCAGAAAAACGGAGGAATAAAGGCCAAAGATAACGCCAATCACGAGAGCGGTGACAAAGGGACGCAGGGTAACGCCGCCGAAGATGAGCAGCGTGAGCAGCACCAGCTGTGTGGTAAGCGAGGTGTTCACTGAACGTACCAGCGTCTGCCTGATGCTGTCATTCACCACCGCAGCAAGTTCCTCTTTGCGCGCACGTTTCAGATTTTCCCGGATGCGGTCATAAATGACGATGGTATCGTTGATGGAGTAACCCACGATGGTGAGCACGGCGGCAATAAAAGTGCTGTTTACTTCCAGGCGGAGGAAGGAAAAGAAGACAAGCATCATCAGCACATCATGCAACAGGGTAATGATGGCGGCAACGGCAAAACGGTATTCAAAACGGACGGTAATATAAAGCACCATGCCGACACTGGCTATAAGCAAAGCAACCAGCGCCTGCCGCTGCAACTCACTGCCCACCACGGCGCCCACATTTTCCACCCGCAGCAGAGCCTCCTCCGGCAGGCCGTAGCGCTCCCGGAAAGCGGCGAAGAGGTTGTCCTGTTCCGTGGCGGAAAGTTCCGGCGTCCGCATCAGCACCTCATGAGCTTCACCCTCGGCGGGGCCTTCCGCTCCCACTTTTTGCAGCTGAGCCCCGGACAGGCCCAAAGGCTCAAGCGTTTCGCGTACTTCCTCCAGGGTAAAGGGCCGCCCCAGGTCGAGCTGGATAATGGTGCCGCCGGTAAAATCAATCCCGTAATTCAATGCCTGCGTGGAAAGGGAAATAATCCCGGCAACAAACAGCAGCGCGGAAAACAAGACAGCATATTTGAACACCCTGGCAAAGTCGGTACGGACTGTTTTGGCAGTTTGCGCAGGCGTCGCCTTCAGGAGGCCTGTACCGGCCAGCAGGCGCAGCAGGTACCGTGTCAGGACCACGGCGGTGAACATGCTTGCCAGGATACCTATACTGAGGGTCACGGCAAAACCGCGTACCGGTCCCGTGGCAAATTTGAAGAGCACGGCCGCCGCAATCAGCGTAGTCACATTGGAATCGAAAATTGCCCGGAAAGCTTCTTTAAAGCCGGCTTCTATGGCTGTGCGCAAAGTGCGCCCGTTCCGCAGTTCTTCCTTGATGCGTTCGAAAATAATCACATTGGCGTCCACCGCCATACCCACGGACAGAATCAGGCCGGCAATCCCCGGCAGGGTGAGGGTAACATTAAGGGCGGTTAAAATTCCCAGCACAATGGCTGCATAAGTGATCAGGGCAATGTCGGCCACCAGGCCGAAAGCACGGTAGTAGACCAGCATAAAGAGGAGCACCAGGATGAGGCCGGCCACCCCCGCGTAAACACTGCGGTTCAGTGAGTCGCGGCCCAGCTGCGGCCCCACACCGCGGATTTCCATTTCCTCCAGCTGTACCGGCAGCGCGCCCGAGCGCAACTGCAGCGCCAGCATGGCGGCATTCTCAATGGTGCCCACATTGGTGATGAGGGCTTCGCCGCTGGCGATTACGGCATTGACTGTCGGAGCGGAGATTTCTTCTTCATCCAGGTAAATGGCAATGGGCTGGTAGAGAAATTTTTCCGTGGCCTCGGCAAATTTCTCCGTGCCCGCCGCATTAAATTTGAGGGAAACGGCCGGCATACCATACTCGTCAAAAGCGGCGCGTGCGTCGTCCAGTTCGTCGCCCTCCACAATTGTTTCGCCGTCAGGACCGACAAACTTCAAAAGTGCGGTCTTGCCGATAACTTCACGGGCTTTTCGCTGATCGTTAATTCCCGGAAGTTCAACCCGGATCCGGTCGTTTCCTTCCCGCTGGATTACCGGCTCCGTGACGCCCAGCGCATCGATACGGTTACGGATCACTGTGATGGCACGGTCAAGCTTGTCCGTACTGTCCGTCCCTTCCTCCGTTTCAACGGCACGGTAGAGGACATAGACGCCCCCGCGTAAATCCAAACCAAGTTTCATCTTTGTGGCAGCCTGCCAGACTGCCAGTGCGCTGCCGCCCACAAGCAGGACACAGACCAAAAGCAGCACAAGGAGCCGATTCCTGTTCATCCGGGTTACCTCCTTCTCACGTAACACTCTGCCTCACAGAAAGTAAACATAAAAGAGGGCACTCAGCCGTGCACCGGCGAGACTGCCCTCAGTCCCACAGTAATTATAAACGCTCGGCTGTTGCTTGTCAATTTGCCGTTTATCGTGCCTGCTGTTGCGTTGCCGGTTAAAATCTGCCGCAGAGCGCCCGGGCAAACACATGCTTCAGTCGGTGAAAAATCCTGCCAGGCGGTCTTTATTCACAGGTTAAGAGATCTTCCGCCGTCCCCGTCAGGTAACGCCTGATGACAGGGAGGATATCTTCTGCCGTGAGGTAATCACAGGTGCGGACCTGCCCCACCGCCACAGGCAAAATAAACACAAGCCTTTCGCCGACCCTTTTTTTATCCTGCTGCATGGCGGCCAGTACTTCCTGCGCCGCAAGTCCCGGCGGCGCCGTTTTCAAACCGACACGGGCAAAAAGTTTTAGCAGCCTCGCTCCATCCTCCCGTCCCAGCAGTCCCCGCGCAAGCGCCAGGTGCACCGCCAGCACCATGCCTGCCAGCACGGCCTCGCCGTGCAGGTAATAACGGTAGGCAGTGGCAGCTTCCAGAGCGTGGCCGATGGTATGGCCGAAATTTAAAATGGCCCGCAGACCCTGCTCCCGCTCATCTTCCGCCACCACCCGGGCCTTCAGGCGGCAACATGCCGCAATGACGCCGGTCAGAACCCTGTTGTCCAGGCTGCGGAAAGCCTCCCACTTTTCTTCCAGCAGGCAAAAAAGAGATTCGCTCATGATGGCGCCGTACTTTACCACTTCCGCCGCCCCGGAGAGAAATTCCCGCACCGGCAGCGTCCGCAGCACATCCGTGGCGATCCAGACCAGCCGGGGCTGGTAGAAAGCACCAATCAGGTTTTTCCCCAGGCGGTGATTGACCGCCACCTTGCCGCCCACGCTGCTGTCCACCTGGCTTAAAAGCGTTGTGGGCAGCTGGATGTAGGGTACTCCGCGCATATAGGTGGCGGCGACAAACCCGGCCAGATCTCCCACCACTCCGCCTCCCAGGGCAATCACGGCACTGCCGCGGTCAAGCCCGGCGGTAATGGCCGCCGTATAGAGCGCATCCGCCTGCGCCAGTGTTTTGCTCTCCTCGCCGGCGGGAATCACGGCCGGGGTGACATGAAAGCCGGCCTGCTCCAACAGGGAGCGTACCGTATCGCCATAAAGGGGATGGACATTTTCATCACTGACCAGCAGCGTCCTGCCGGCCGGCAGGGCGCTGCGGACAACGTCGCCAAAGGACTCAAAACTGTGGGCGATCCGAATCTCATATGAACGTTCCTTAAGCGGCACTTTGATTGTTTCCATGTCCGCCTCCTACCGCGTGGCCAGGTATTTCCTGTAGGCTTCATAATTTGCCAGCATTTCCGGCAGGGAGTCTCCCCCCAGTTTTTCCCTGAGGGCAACCGCCAGTTCCCAGGCCACTGCCGCCTCGCCCAC
>DUUE01000412.1 GCA_012841735.1 Bacillota bacterium
CCAATGGCTTTTTCTGCGTTCTTTTTGATCTGCCTCATCCCGTAACCCAGAGAACCCTTGTTGTTGGGGATGAGGACGACCGCAGGAAGCATTTTTTCATTGAGCGCGTCAATTTCCGGCTGGATGTGCTCGGCAATGGCTTCCGTGATACAGACCACCGCCACTTTATCCCGCTCTGTTTCCCGCAGGGCACGCAGCGCTTCCGCCGGGCCGGTGACCGGGTAGGTGGTTACGCCGAGAGCTTTAAAACCGAGAATTGAGTCTTTGTCTCCGATCACTGCCACTTTATACATAGGCATCACGTAACCTTTCCCTGATTTCTGCCACAGGCAGCCGGTTGATTTTTCCGGTCAGCACAATGCGGATAATTTTTATTTCATTCTCTTTGGCCAGTAAATACCCGATGACCGGTTCAGGACCCAGGGTAACGTATTTTGCCTGCCGGACACGTTCCAAGAGGAAATTGTCCGCCAGCTTTTCGTAGCGGGTCAGTGTGCCTGTTTGCTGAAAAAGCTGTACCCCTTCGGCTACCACCTGGGCGTAGGGCAAGGAAGCCAGCCGGTCCACAATAACTTCCAACGGGTCGGTCAAATCCAGCATGGCAAGCAGGTCCAGGCTGCCGCCGGGCAGCAGGACCGCCGCCAGGAAACTCTTTGCTCGCTGCATGCGCCTGACACGCAGGAAAGTTTTAATATTGGTCAGATCGACGAGAGCGGAAAAATAATCCTGCAGGTATTTAATTTTACTCCTCTGCACTTCTGCGGCCAGTTCCTTAAACAGGGCCTGATCCAGCCACAGGTCGACCAGCTGCGGGTCAAAACCGCTCTCCAGTTTTTCCGCAAGCTTTTGCGCCGTCTCCTGCATCTGCGGGGGAAGGTTGCGGAAATCCTCCTCGCTGACGGCACGCACCAGTTCATCAAGAGGAATATTGCCCAGCCCGGGCAGGAGCAGTTCGGGTCTTTGCTCCTTGAGGTGCGCCGCCTTAAAAAGCACCTTCAGGTTATGGTAATCGTATTTCCTGGCGAAAAAAGCAATGATTTTTTCTTCAGGAGACAGCCGGCGTAATTCCCGGTAAATGCGGAGCAGTTCCGCGTACAGGATTTTTTCATACTCATAGACATCTGCCAGTTCGGCCAGGTAGTCGGAATACTCACTTTCACCCAGCACTTTCAGGGCTTCATCCGCGCTTTTTGCTTCGACCATGCGTTCAATTCGGTCCCGGTCCAGGAGCCGCGTTTCCATTACTTTGATACGCCCCACGGCATAGGCGTAGCGATCCATCTTCAGCACATTCCATGCCTCCTTCCCGGCGGATGTCGGTTAAGCAAAAAGAATTGCCGCCACATCCGGTTCCAGCTGCTCCCGCTGCATCCGCAGCAGGGCGGGGAAAGAACTGTTTATTTCCGCATCACTGGTGCGCAGGATAAAACCTCCCTGTATGTCACGGGTTTCAGCCGCCAGAGTCAGCTTGCCCTGCTTGCCCTGTTTCACCAGTTCATTGTTAACCCGCTGCAGGAAGCTGTCCGTGAAACGATCGCGGTCGGCGGCCGCCACAATAATTTCTTCCGTACCTGTTTCCGCGGCGGCAAGAAGCATGGAGGTGATTACCTTTTCATATTCCGCAGGCTCCATGTGTTGCAGGCGCTCCAGAGCCCGGGTAAAAGTATCCTCAATCAGTTCTTTTTTGGCCGCCAAAAGCGCCTTGCGGGCTTCCAGCTCGGCAATGGTGCGGGCCCGGCGCTTCTTTTCCTCGGCCTGCTGTCTGGCCTCTGTCAGCAGCTGATTCCGCCTGTTTTCAGCCTCCTGGCGCGCTTTAGTCAGGATTGCTTCCGCCTGTTGCCTGGCACCGGACATCACCTGTTCAGCAAAGCTTTGTGCTTCGCCCAGGATTTTCTCGGTGAGCTTTTCTGCTCCTGACATCAGACAGACCTCCTTAAACCGCGATACCGAACAGCATCATAATGGACATCAGCAGTGCCAGCACGGCGTAAGTTTCAACCATAACGGCAAAAATAATGGCTTTACCCGATTCTTCAGCGCGTTTTGCCACCAGGTAGACACCGCTGACGGCTGTCTTGCCCTGGTAAATGGCGGACACCAGGCCGCCAATGGCAATGGGGAGGGCGGCAAAAAGGAAAGACCAGCCCTGTTCCACTGTCAGAAAGGCGGGGTTGCCGCCGATTAAGCCGATGCGCTGCAAAATCAGAAAGCCCACCAGCAGGCCGTAAATCCCCTGTGTGCCGGGCAGTGCCTGCAGAATCAAAGCCGAACCGAATTTGTCGGGATCTTCGGAAACGACACCGGCCGCGGCCTGTCCCACTGTACCTACGCCAATGGCCGAACCGATACCGGCCAGCAACACTGCTGCAGCAGCACCAATAACCGCCAGAATTAACCCTGATTCCAAACCTAACATTACATTTTCCTCCTTTTTCAGACTGCACTGTGACAGCCACTGCATAATCATTTTTAGTAAAAAGTAAAATGTAACCGTTTATTTATGCGGGAGGCCTTCAGGCCGGATCTCAATGTGACGGGTCTGCAGGCGGAAAGGTTTGAAGTGCTTCCCGCCGCCTTCATAAAACTGGTTGTAAAACTCTATATACTGCAGGCGGCTGGAATGAATAAAGGCTCCCAGGGCGTTAATGGCCAAATTGAAAACATGCCCGCCTGCCAGGAGAATAAACATGGCCACATAACCAATGGGATGCCCTTTTAAAAGACCGGCCATGGTGTTTACCGTCAGGCTGACCACGCCTGTGGCAAGGCCCAGCGCCAACAAACGGGAGTATGAGAGGATATCGCTCAGGTAGCCTGTAATGTTATAAAGGGACAGGACCCCGGAGAAAAACTTTTTAATCAGGGAGCTTTGTGCACGGCCCTGGGTCAGGACCAGCCCCACGGCACTGGCAAGTGCCAGGTATTTGCCAAACTGGGCTGCGGCCGGCACAATTAAGAGCAAAAGCCCGATGATGAGCCCGTACCAGAGGACGACATCGGCAAAAGCGGCAAAATACTCGCGCCGGCGCACCAGGTGGATCAGCTTCACCATCATCCCCCAGAAAATATGAATAACACCCAGAGCCAGTGAGTAAACCAGCAGGCGCATGGGATCGCTGAGGGAATCAAAATAAAGGGGGGCTCCCAGGACCTGGTAGCCAAGCCAGCCGCCGATCAGCCAGCCGAAAACAACTGTGGAGAGACCGCAGGCAAAAATGATTTTCAGCAGTTTACGCATATTCTCCCCTTTAATCTTCATCAGCCCCAGCACCGCCAGCAGCGAGAGAAACACCCCGTAGGCGGCGTCAGTGAGGGCAATGCCGAAGAAGACAATAAAAAAGGGCGTAAAGGCGGCTGTGGGGTCAACACCGGCGGGGCTTGGCGCCCCGTAAAGCTTCGTTACAAATTCAAAGGGGGCAAAAAGTGGTTTGTTTTCCAGAAGGACCGGGAAGGCTTCACCCGGTTCCGGTTCACGCACCACCATTTCCACGGAGTCGCTGACGCCGGCCAGGATCAGCTTCAGCCTTTCGACATCGGCCTGCCTGATCCAGCCTTCCAGGACAAAAGTACGAGCCGTCCGGCCCAGGTTTTCCACTGCCTGCTTTTTCTCCCGTAAAACTGTCAGGTAATCCAGGTAGCAGAGCAGCTGCTCACGGTATTGTACCAGCTCCGCCAGGTTTTGCATGACTTCTTCCTGCCTGGCGGAAAGCCCCTGCAAATCTTCTTCCAGGCCGGCAAGCAACTCTTCCGGCAGGCCTGTGAGCTCCGGAAAAGCATGTAATACATAGTCAAAACGTTTTAACACTTCACGGACTGTTTCCGCATCACTGTGGTGGGTAACAAGCACAAAGTATATTTCCCCGCGCAGGTTTTCCACCTCTTCCAGGTAGTAGGCGGTATCCGTTTCCGCCAGTTCCTCCCGGAGCCTGACTGCCACATTTGCCGGCAGCGAAAAAAGCTCCGTTTTGACGGCGGGGGTGGACTTTAACCGTTCAAGCGGCACAGGCAGGTACCGCCAGGGAAAAAGTTGCTGCCGTAGATTCTGCAGGCGTGTCTCTTCATTGCGTATTTGCAAAAGCTGCTCGTCTATGGCTTTAATGGCGGCAAAGACTTTGCTGCTGACCTCCGCCCAGCCGGCTGCTTTTTGCTCCATTTCCCCGGCAGAGATACTTTTTTTCTCTGCCAGCATGTCATCAAGCAGGCCTTTTCTCACCGGGTGGTAACGGTTGAGAAAATCCAGGTTAAACTTTACTTCCGCCAGCCTGCCCTCCAGTTCCTGCAATGCTTCCTGCTCCTGGTCCCTGGTCAGGGATGTGGCCCAGTCTTCTTCTTCAGTGCCCGTGATGTCACTGATTTCGAGCAATCCGGACTGCTGCAGGGCCGACAAAATATGTTCTTTATCAGCCTGGTGGGCAAGCAGGTACACTTTATTCATTCTAGCTATGCCCATATGACTTCACAATCCTCTCCATAACCAGCGCAATGGCCGCTTCCTGTTTGCTGCGGGCCGCGGAGATCAGTTCCTCTCTTTCCTGTGCGGCACGCTCCTCAATGGGAATAACCAATTGTTCACATTCTTTTTCCGCCGCCGCCAGCAGCGCGCGGCCTTCCGCTTCCGCCTCTGTCAATTGCCGCTGCTTCAGTGCGGCTGCTTCCAGTTCCGCGTTGCGTAAGAGCTGTTTTGCCTCTGCCTGTGCTTTGTTTTTTACTGCTTCCGCTTTTTCTTCCGCTGCACGTACTGCCTGGATAACTTCCTGCAACAAACGTTTTCACCTCCCTTATCCTGCCGTGTAAACCGTTCCTGTGCCGGCAAAGCGTCTGCTATTTTTTCAAAAGCAGGCGCACTGCCTGCCGGAAACCGGTAATGAGGCCAAGCAGCGCTCCCCCGGCAACAAAAAGGGGTTCCTGCCCATAGCGTTCGCCCAGGCGGCGGCCCAGCAAAACTCCGGCCACAAGCGGCAGCGCAATGCCTGCCGCCAGTCTGAAGGCTGTCAGCAAGCCGGAAAAACCCGTGTCTTTTCCCACGCAAGCACCCGCTTTAAATCAATATTACAGTTCCCGGCACCCTGCACTCCTATGCGCTGTGCAAAAAGCGCCGGACACCTTCAGGCTATTCGCCATGGAAACAAAAATCCCTGCCGGCAAGTAAAGCCTGTACTAGTTAATTGTATCACTAATTCCAGAGGGAGAAAAGCCTAACCCCTGCCGCCCGTGCCCTGCCGGAGAGCAAAAAAGGCGCCGCAGAGCAGGGGCAGGTAATATGTAAAAAACCGCCAGGCCACAATAAAAACACCAAGGAGCGCGGCAGGGACAAAAGCGGCAAAAAGCGTGGCCAGCCCCAGTTCAACCGCACCACTGCCGCCGGGAACAGGAATATAGGGCTGCACCAGCATGATAATAACCTGCCGGAGAAAGGTGGCGACAAAATCGGCCTGCACGCCGAAACCTGCCAAAAGCAGCGGTGCAATGGTATAATACAAGCCCCAGTAGAGCACAGTCAGCCCCAGGGGCACAAGGAGGCGCAGGCTGCTTTGGCGGCTGATGTGTCCCACTGTGGTCCGGAAACGTTCCGTTTCCTGCAAAACCCGCTCCGGAACACGGGCGAAGCGCGACCGGCTGCCGGTCAGGCGCGCCACACAAGGCAGACGGGTAAAAAAGCCCACCAGCCGCACGACCAGTCCCGACTGCCACATGAGCAGTATGTAGAGCAGGACAGTGGCGGCCACCACCCAGAAGGCATACCGGGAAAGCACCGCCAGCGGCTGACTCCCGCTCAGGGCGCGCCCTTGCAGCAGGAGGACGGCGGCGGCAAAAACAAGGGTACATTTGGTAAAAAAAGCGCGCAAAAGTGCCATGGCCGCCGCTTCACCGGCCGCCAGGCCCAGGCGGGTCAGCGCATAAATCTGCGCCGGCCATTCGCCGATGGCCAGCGGGGTCACCCCGGCAAAAAAGAAAGTGGAAAGATAGACACGTACGGCGGACCCAAGCCCC
>DUUE01000077.1 GCA_012841735.1 Bacillota bacterium
ATATGTCACATGAATATACATCACCTTGTCACGGCCGATATCGCTTTTCATCTGGCGGATGGCCTCCAGGAAGGGCAGGCTTTCAATATCACCCACGGTACCGCCGATTTCCGTTATCACCACATCCACTTCAGCTTCCCTGGCGGACCGCATAATACGGTCTTTTATTTCATTGGTAATATGCGGAATTACCTGGACAGTGCCGCCGAGAAAATCACCTCTGCGTTCCTTGCTGATCACTGACCAGTAAATTTTACCCGTGGTAACATTGGAATTTTTTGTCAGGTTAATATCAATAAAACGTTCATAATGCCCGAGGTCCAGGTCCGTTTCCGCACCGTCATCGGTGACAAACACTTCACCGTGCTGATAAGGACTCATGGTGCCGGGGTCAAAATTAATGTAAGGATCAAATTTTTGGATTGTTACTTTCAGGCCGCGGCATTTCAGCAGGCAACCCAGTGAAGCGGCAGTGATGCCCTTCCCCAGGGAAGAAGCCACACCGCCTGTAACAAAAATGTATTTTGTGCCCATTTTCTTCCACCTTCCCCTTCCAGCTTCTGCAAGTCTGCTTGCGAAAAAAACCATACCTTTACCTTATACGACTCGAAGGGAAAAAATCCTTGTGGCTGCCCGCAACTTGTTGGTGCCACTCATACTGTATGCGCCAAAATTATTTCCCGCACAATTTTGGCGGCCAGCATGGCAGTGATCCCCGCCGGGTCATAATGGGGCGCAACTTCCACCACATCCATGCCCACCAGCTCCAGCCGGGAGAGTATTTTCAGAGCCGCCAAAAGTTCGGCGGAAGTAATCCCGCCCGGTTCAGGGGTGCCTGTCCCCGGAGCATACGCCGGGTCCGCCACGTCTATATCAATGGTGAGGTAAACAGGCCGGCCCTGCAGTGCGGAGACTGTTTCTTCCAGCGGTTTCAATACATGAAAAGGGTAAAAATGGGTATGCTCTTTGGCAAAGGAAACTTCTTCCTCCGCCGCCGAGCGGATACCGTACTGGTAAAGTTCCAGCCCCAGCTCCTTTACCACATGATACATCACAGAGGCGTGGGAATAGCTGACACCCAGATAGCCGCTGCGCAGATCGGCATGGGCGTCCAGCTGGACAACCGCCGGCCGGGCAACATGGCGGGTTGTCGCCCGCAATGCCCCCAGGGTTACAAGGTGTTCCCCTCCCAAAAGCAGCGGAAATTTTCCTGCCGCCAGGATGGTATGGACGGCTTCCTCTATTATTTCCAGGGAGCCGCCGACATCGCCAATGGGCAACAGCAGGTCGCCCGCATCAAAAAAACGGGCGGCAAAGAGCGATTTGCCGGCGGCCAGGCTGTATTCTTCCAGGCCGTGGGAAGCCGCCCTGACAGCCTGGGGCCCGCTGCGGGATCCGGGGCGGAAGGAGACGGTATAATCCATGGGGGCGCCCACCAGCACCAGGCGGCTTGTGGCATAGTCATGCCCTGCAGCCAGAAAACGCCCGCCGCTGTCTTCACACAGGTCCAATAAACTTGTCCCGCTCATTTTACCGCCACCAGTTCACGGACAAATCCGGGCAGGGCAAAACAAGCCGCATGCACATCATAGTTATAATATTTTGCCTGCAGCGGTTTCTTGTGGCACTGCTCCGGATCATAACATTTGGAGGCCGCGGTAAAACTCCAGAGGCCGCTGGGATAAGTAGGTACACTGGCCAGATAAAGTTTTGTCAGGGGAAAGATGCGCTGCATGCTGGCAGTGACGTCGGCAATAAGATCGGCGTTATAGAAGGGCGATTCTGTCTGTGCCACCACCAGCCCGTCTTTTTTCAGGGCACGGTAGACGTCCCGGTAAAACCCGGCGGTAAAAAGTCCGGCCGCCGGGCCGATGGGCTCGGTGGAATCAATCAGGATTACATCATATTCACCAACAACCTGCTTCACATGCTCAATACCGTCAGTCACCAGGACTTGCGCCCGGGGGTCGTTAAAGCCGGCCGCTATGGTAGGCAGGTATTTTTTCGCCGCCTCTATCACTTCCCCGTCTATTTCCACCAGTGTTGCTCTTTCCACGCTGTCATACTTTAATACCTCGCGGAGCACGCCACCGTCGCCCCCGCCCACAATCAGCACTTGCTGCGGTCCGGGATGAGACTGCATGGCAATATGGGTCAGCATTTCATGATAGACAAATTCATCCTTTTCTGTAGTCATGACCATCCCGTCCAGGACCAGCATTCTCCCGAACTGTACCGTGTCAAGGATGGCCAAATCCTGGTAGCGTGTCTGATAATGGCAGAGCGTTTCCCGGATGAGGCAGGTAATGCCCAGATGGGGAGTTTGTTTTTCAGTATACCAGAGTTCCATTACAATCCCTTCCCTGCAAAATGGTTTAATACCAAAGGGCGACGGCGGCAAAAGCACAGCCCACTGACCGGACAGTATGTTCTACAGAACGAATTTCCGTTTTTACCAGCGGCATGCCGCGCGAGGCAAATGCCTCCTCCAGCATCCTTTTAATTTTTTCCTCCGCCTCCCCTTTGCTGCAGGTGCCGGAATATTCCATAATAACGCCAAAAGTATCTGCGGAAAAACCGATACCCACAGCAGCTGCAATCCGCATCCCCGGTTCGTCACAGACAATGGAACCGTACGCCGTGGGAACAAGGGAACCGGGCGGCAGGACAAGCTCCTGGTCCTGCTCCGCCGACGGGGGCAGAATGCTGGAAATGCGGACAAGATTAACATTGCCAATCCCTGCTGCCAGCAGAGCGTTGTCAAAAGCGGTCAATTTCTGCTTGCCTTCAGCAGCGGCGGCAACGATTTTAAACTTTTTTGGGGTTGGTAGCATGAAAAAACCTCCTTTGCCGGAATTGTCCCGGGGCGGAAGTGTGCCTGCAAAAACACACCGGAAAAACAATACCCGCGGGCATATCGAGAGAATTATACCACACATTCCGCAGGTTGCAAAGAAAACATGAGTGACAACTTGCATAAAGATAAACTAACTTTTTCTATGTATTTTTCGACAATAAGGGGGAGCGACATGCGCCATTTTACACGCTACGCCATTATCATTTTTGTCACCCTGTTATTGCTGGGGCTGGGCGCGGTAGGGTTTCTGGCAGCCACGGTGGCCGGGATGGGGGAATTGCCTCCGGAAGAAACACCGCTGACAAGCACTTTCTATGACAAAAGCGGTGATGTTATCTCCACGCGCTTTGAACAGAACCGTTTTGTCATCCGGCTGGAAGATCTGCCTGATTTTGTTCCCCGGGCTTTTATTGCCATTGAAGACCACCGTTTTTATGACCATTTCGGCCTGGACATCCAGGCATTACTGCGGGCACTTTTCCGCAACCTGCAGGAAGGACGGGTGGTGGAAGGAGGCAGTACCATCACCCAGCAGCTGGCACGCAATCTTTTTCTCACCCATGAACGCACCTGGAAACGCAAGCTGCAGGAAATGCTGCTGACACTGCAGCTGGAACGAAAATACAGCAAAAATGAAATCCTGGAGAAATACCTGAACACCATTTATTTCGGCCATTCCGCCTACGGTATTGAAGCGGCCGCCCGCACTTATTTTAATAAACCGGCCGCAGAACTGACACTGGCCGAGGCGGCACTGCTGGCCGGCATCCCACGCGGTCCTGCCTATTATTCCCCTTATCTCGGCGAGCAAACCAGGGAGGCGGCCGAAAAACGCCAGGCGGCAGTCCTCACCCGCATGGTGGAAGAAGGGTTTATTTCGGCGCAGGAGAGGGAAGCGGCCCTCACACAGGAGCTCGTCTACTCCGGCAGGGAGGCACTGCAGGCTTCCCGCCAGTTTGCGGCGTATTTTATTGATTATCTTATTAATCACGAAATTATGGACAAACTGGCCGGCTATACCGACGACCCGCTTGTCATCTACCGCGGCGGCCTGCACATCTATACCACCCTGGACAAAAAAATGCAGCAGGTGGCGGAGGATGTGTTTGCCGACCCCGCCGTGCTGCCGGAAACAATTACCAATGACGAGGGGGAGGAAGTGCCCCTGCAGGCCGCCCTGGTGGCCTTGGATCCGGAGGACGGTGCGGTCCTGGCGCTGGTGGGCGGCCGCGATTTCAGCAAAAGCCAGGTCAACAGGGCGGTGACCAGGCGCTCTCCCGGTTCTTCCTTTAAACTTTTTACTTATGCCGCCGCCCTGGAAAACGGTTATACGGCGGCCACCGTCCGCGACAGCGCTCCCGTTTCTTATCACATCCCCGGCACGGACGAGCCGTATGAACCATCTGAATACGGTGAACGTTTTTTCGGCAAACTGCGTCTGCGGCAAGCCATAGCCCGCTCCAGCAATGTGATCGCGGTGAAAATCAACGATGAACTGGGGCCGGAAAAAACCGTGGAAATGGCCCACCGGCTCGGCATTGACAGTGAAGTTGAACCTGTCCTGGCCAACCCGCTGGGCACGGCGGTTGTAACCCCGCTGGAGATGGCCGCCGCCTATGCCGTTTTTGCCAATCAGGGCATCAAGGTGGAACCGCGCTTCATCACGAAAATTACAGATGCAAACGGCCGTGTGCTCTACGAAGCCGGGCCCCCCCGGCGCAGGGAAGTGCTGGACCCGCGTATTGCCTACTTGCTGACGGACATGATGAAAGGAGTGACTGCTCCGGGCGGCACCGCTTCTACCCTGGGACCCCTCCTGGAGCGCATTATTGCCGCCAAAACAGGGACTTCCCAGAATCACCGCGACTCTTTTATGGCAGGCTATACACCCGAGTTGGTCACGGCTGTCTGGGTGGGCAATGACGACAACAAATCCCTCGGCTGGGGGCAGACAGGCGCCGTGCGCGCCGGGCAGATCTGGGTCCGTTTTGTCAATGGCGCCCTGCGGGGAAAACCGGTGACAGACTTTACCCGCCCCCCCGGGCTGTCGGAAATACTCATTTGCCCGGAAACGGGCCTCTTGCACAATCCGCGCTGTTCCCATGAACCGGTGCGGGAGCTTTTTCTCCCCGGGACGGAACCGTCCACCCGCTGCAGCTGGCCTGAGTGCCCCTACTGCCCGCCGGAGCCTGAATGGAACTGGAATGAAGGCTGGTGGTACAATCGTCCCGAAGAC
>DUUE01000212.1 GCA_012841735.1 Bacillota bacterium
CCGTGACCTCCGCCCTCCGCCGTTTGATGCATTCCATGGTCGGACAGGATGATGACAGTGCCCTCCCAGCCTGTTACCAGTTCCCTGACATAACCGTCAACAACCTGAATCTGCCGCAGCGTCTTTTGGCTGAGATCACCGTAAGTATGGCCGGCATCATCAATGCTGTGGAAATGGACAAAGAGCAGGTCGTAATCTTGATCAAGACAGTCCGCCGCCCGTGCCATAATTTCATCATCGGTGGAACCGTCGCCGTTAACGTCAGGATTGAGCACAGGCTCCACTTCCGTGTTCAGAATTTTAATGTGGCCTTCAATTAATACCGCCTTTTTCCTGCTGCCTGCAGCCAGGGCAAAGATGGAGGGCACAAGCAAATCCTTCTGCTCCCGGGACCAGACGCCGTTTTCCCCGGGCGGCCTGCCGGTAATCATGGCGGCAAAACCGGCATTGGTCACAGGCCGGTACACGGCAAGCGCCCTGGCAGCCGGCGGCAGTTCTGCCAGAAAAGGCGCATAGCCGGTTCTGACGGCATGCAGATACTGGTGATAGCCGAAACCGTCAAGGTAAAGCACCATTACCCGCCCCAAGCGCAGGTAGTGCTCAGTATCCGGGTAAAGGTCCATAATACTGGCTGCTGGTGGGTCCGCGATAATCCCGGCCACATCTTCAATCCCGCCTTCCCTGTCCGGCGGGAGATAATAAAAAACATTGTCCCTCAACTCCAGCCAGCCGTCGGCCGAGATTACGTCATATGAGCCCTGCCGCCCCATGGCAAGGAGCCTGGCGGCAGATCCCGCCGGCACCAGTTCCGCCAGGGGGAACAACCTCCTGTAAGTATAAACGGATGTGCCGTATTGTTTCCCGTCATGGCTGACGGCAGAGGCACCTTCAAAATAAGGCGCCACGGGTATGATCCCTTGATAGACACCACCCGGGGTGAGTTGCAGCAAATTTGCCTCCCGGGTGATAATATTTACGCCTGCCTCCGGCGGTGCATCTTCTGCCATGACAATAATCTCCGCTATTTTTTTCACATTACTGCTGGCCGGGTGGTAAAGATTAACCGCTTCCCACCCATTGGCAGCCGAAAACAGCAGATAGCTGCCCGCAAGCTCATTCCCGTCCAGCACGGCGCCCATTCCGTCACTGCCAAGGAGCAGCACCTCATAATTATCTGTCACAGGCTGTGCCCGGGCAATAATGTCGGCAAGGGGGGTGCCCTGCAGTCTTTTTTCTTTTACGGTAAAATCCACCTTTTGCAGTTCAGCCGGATCTGTCAGGACATAAGGCGCCGTGACATCACCGCCCACCTTGCAGGCAGGCACAAAACCGGGAGCTTCTCCAACAAAAGCAGACAGAGAAAACCCCCTGTCTGCCCACAAGCCGAAAAGCAAACCGGCGGCAAAAATGATAACCGCCCCAAGGAGTGTTTTTTTCCCCATCTTTACCCTCTCCTGTGCAACAAGCCGCCCAAATTGCGCAGCGGCTTCACCACACTGAATGCAATAATCCCGCCTACCCCCCCTGAGAGAGCGGCACTGGATACGCTTAAAAGCAGGGGGATGAGCGGCAACCGGAAGAAAACAAAATTAACAAGTACAGTACCGCTGGCATTGGCCGCAATCCCGGCGGCAAAGCAGCAGCCCAGGCAACACCCGCGGTGGCGCGAGAACAAAAGGACAAGATCAACAGCCAGTCCCGGCAGTATATAGGTAAAAAGGCTTAAAAAGCCGTGTGTGCCGTAAATGCCCAGTGCCATCACCACAACCGCCTGAACTGCGGCAATAATGGAGGCAGCACCGTACTTCTGGACAAGTGCCACCCCCATGACTATCCACATCATATAAAAGCCGCCGGCAATAACGCCTCCCGGGATAAAAAGGGGGCCGGTGATAATATGTGTAAGCGGCACAATAATGGGTTTTGTCGCTATGCCCAGGCAGGCCATCAACGCCAGCAGCACCAGCTCAA
>DUUE01000244.1 GCA_012841735.1 Bacillota bacterium
AGCCCACACCGTGACCGATAAAAATACGGTCCACAATATTGTAAATGGACATCATCATCATGCCGACAGTTGCCGGCCCGGAAAAACGCAGGATCAGACGCAACGGATGCTCTTCCCGCAGTTCGCTTACAGAAACCATAGTACCTCCTCTAAATTGTCCTCAAAGCACCCACCGCAGTCTGCAGCTTCAGACACGGACAAGTGGTTAGATTTCTTACCATTATCAGCGTAACAGTTTTTCCCCCTCCCGTCAAGGTACCGGCTGCAGCGGATTGCGGCAGCCCCTTTATGTAGGCTGCCAGGCTGGCCATAACAAGTTCCCGCGGGCGTTTTGCCCCTGCCCGGAAGCAAAAGAATTTCGCAGCCGTCAACCGGCATGCGACGGGCCTTTACGGCAGGTCGATCCCGGCCTTGCGAGCCTGGGCATGCTGCAGCCGGCGCGGGATGCGGTAAATCCTGCCGTCCTTGCGGAAAACCGCCCCCGTCTGCTTGAAATAAAAAGGGACGCCTGCCCGGCGGCACTGCTCACGGAGCATAAGGACCCACTCATAATCACAGACCCGGGCATTGCTGCCCGATTCCCCTCCCGCCACCACCAGCCCGATTTCCGGGGTCAGGTAAGGCGTCAGGTCCACCGCTTCCAAAAGCGGTTCACAAATAATTTCTTTCTTCCTGGCAGGCAGGGACAAAAGCAGCGGCAGCCGAAAGTCTGCCCGGTCCTGGTTTTCAGCCGTGGCACAGATGGTGACATTCTCATAGCCGCTGCCCCAGTCTGCCGGCAAAGCGACAAAAAAACGCTCAATGCGTTTAGTGATAATCAGAAAATGCAAATCCTGCCGCAGGCGGATCATCTGCCAGGCTTCAGCCCGCCAGCCGTCGGCCTCGGGCAGGAAAAAATCTGAGGTAAAGCAGGTATACACCGTCTCGCCGCTCTTCAGTTTATACCCGCCGTCACGGCTGCGCTTCAGCGGCAGGTTGAAATTTGCGGTTTTTTCCACCTTGGTGCTGTCCCTGTCATAACGGGCATCAATCCGGTACACATAACAGTTCTGGCATCCGGCACTGATTTTATGGCAGCCGTGCCAGGGATTCCAGGTAGCCACTGCCGTTTCTCCTTTCTTGCGGCCTTTGCCGGCCCCAATAGATTTTTACCCGTCTTTGCAGCCCCGCTCCCCGCCGTTTTTTCAGTATTCTACCATAACGCCGCCGCCCTGTCACCGCGCTCTCCTGCACGGGTGCGCAGCCGCAGGCGCCAGCAACAAAGCTCCCCGCAGGGAGCTTGTACATATACCGTCAGCGTGCCAGGGAATAGCCGCCGTCAATGGTGGCCACTATGCCCGTAATCTGGGCGGCCGCCTCGGAAGCCAAAAAGACGGCCAGGGCCCCCACCTCAATGGGCTCCCCGAAACGGCCTGTGGGCGTTTTGGCCAGTATTTCCTGATAAAACCCTGCGTGCTCTTCCCCTTTCTGCATTAAATCGGAATAAGTATAACCGGGGGCAATGGCGTTAACGCGGATTTTATGCGGGGCCCACTCCACGGCCAGCATTTTGGTCAGCCTGTCCACGCCGGCTTTGGCCGTGCTGTAGGCGCTGTGGGGAATGGGGACATTAACCATCTGGGCCGCATTGGAGGAAATATTGATCACAGTGCCGCCACCGCTGTCCCGCATATGTTTTCCCACCAGGTAGCTCATCATGAGGACGCCATTCAGGTTAACATTAATAACGTCATACCAGTCCTGGAGGCTTTCGTCCATCTCCAGCACAGGGCCCACCCGGGCGATGCCGGAGTTGTTGACAAGTATATCAATTTTGCCAAAATCCTTTACCGCCTGTTCCACAGCCGCCTTGGCAGCGGCAAAATCCGTCACATCTCCTTTATAAAAACGGTGTGTGCCGCCCCAGGCAGCCAATTCGCCCAGCGTCTCCTGCGCCACATTTTCTGCCCTGGCCATGATGGCCACATTGGCGC
>DUUE01000374.1 GCA_012841735.1 Bacillota bacterium
AGGTCCATAATACGGTCAAAAACGGCATTCCGGTCAACGGGCAGCATGCGCACCTGGCCTGAATTGGTGACAACAAGAAAAGCCACCGGCTGGACCGAGACGCCGCCGCCGCTGCCGCCGCCAAAGGGCATAAATGCCTGCTCCGCATTATCTTTTTTCGCCTTTTTCTCATCTTCCTGGCTGCTTTCAAATTCACTGCCACCGGCGGCAAAACCGAAAGAAACACGGGAGATGGGTATAATGGTTGTGCCGTCGTGTGTTTCCACCGGGTCGCCGATAATGGTGTTCACATCCACCATTTCTTTAATATTTTCCATTGCCGTTTTCATTAATCCCTGAATCGGATGTTCCTGCATTACTTTGTGCCCCCTCTGATTTTCATAAATAAAAACATGAGCCCGCCCATTGTAAAATGGCCGATCCGGAATGACACCACCGTATCCAGGTGCAGGTCAACACCCGTCCTGCTATAGAGCGGTTGCACCGTAAACTGTGGCCGGGCCGCAAAGCGCAGCCAGTGCTGCAGCAGGGCCAGCATGCTCCCGGCACAGGCCCAGCAGCTGCCCACTGCCAGCCCTGTCAGGGCGGCGTCGCCTGTGCCGCAGGAAAGCCTGCACACAAACTTTTCCACCGTCACGGCCCTGAGGTAAAAGCGCGTCACACCGGCCAGAATTTTCCTGTTGCGGGAGAGCCAGCGCAGGTGCGCACGCACTTTCCGCCAGTCGATGTCAAAAAGAGAAAAACTTTTTTTCCGCTCCCGCACCAGTTTGTCCTCACCGGCTTTCAGCTCCGCTTCCATGGTGAGGGAATACGGGGTTTCCTGCCGCACCAGCGGCACCTCCACAGTAAAGCGCAGCAGGGAAAAAAAGGTGTTTACCCGCAGGGCAAGAAAATCATCTTTATTTTCCCTAACAAAAAAAAGATTTATGCGTACCGGCACCAGCTGAATGAGCAGCATGATGCAGGTATAAAAGGGGAAAAGCATGAAGAGCAGTTTCATGATTCCACCACGGCAAAAGTTTATTTTTACCATATCCAAAGCAAGGGAAAAAATGCATAAAACCCGGCGGGCTTTTGTTCCGCCGGGTTTTGCTTACAAGTGATCATGCTAATGCCACTGGCTTATAATTTTGTCACCACATCGGCCGCATTGCGCAGTTCGGCAAATTCTGCTTCCAGTTGTGCTGCAATCTTTTCGTTTTCCAGGTCCTCGCGCACTTTGTCTTCCACTTCGGCAAATGTTACTTCACGGGCTTCCTGAATTTCCAGCACTTCAATGATATGGTAGCCGTGCGATGTTTCGACCGCCCTGTCAATAAGACCTACGGGAGCACTGAAGACGGCTTCCTCAAATTCCTTCACCATGACTCCTGTGCCGAACATTCCCAGGTCGCCGCCTTTTTCCTTGGATCCCGGGTCGGAGGAGTGTTCCTTGGCCAGTGCGGCAAAATCTGCTCCAGCTTTCAGCTGTTGCAGGATTTCAGTCGCTTTTTCCTCTTCTTTCACCAGGATATGACGGGCATGTACTTCATGCGGAATATTAAACTTGTCCTGATTGTCGGCGAAATGCTTTTGCACTTCTTCTTCCGTTACAGTAGTTTTGGCGCGGACCATTTCTGTCAGCAGCATGTCGATGCGAATACTTTGTTTCAGGGTCTGTTCAGTCAGGCCGTACTGGGAAAGGGCCAGTTCAAAGTATTCGCGGGAGCCGCCGTAATGTTCTTCAATCATTCTTTCCAGTTCCGCCGACACCTCCTCGTCACTGACGGAGATGCCTTCCTTCTTTGCTGCCTGTGTAATCACGCGCGCGCTGATGAGCTGTTCCAGCACATACTTCCCGTTGTGCGCCACAAGCTCCTGGTACAGTTCATCCTTGGTAATTTTTTCCCCGTTGACAGTGGCCACCACTTCTTCGCGTGCCAGGGCAAAAACAGCCACCCCGGAAACGATAACAAGCAGCACGGCCAGTATCAGGTTCAGGTGTTTTTTCATGTGCTTTTTTCACCTCATAATCCGGTCACAGTGACCTAATTTTGCCCGTATCTAAATGGTCGCAGTTAAACACTGACTATTGTATCAGGCAAATGTGACAAAGCTATGGAGAAAGTGTGCAATTCCCTCAATATCCGGCACCTCTACTCCGGAGGCGTCAGTTGCGGCAGCTCGGACAAGTCCTTCAACCCGAAATATTTCAGGAATTCCCTGGTGGTGCCGAAAAGAACAGGCCGTCCCGGTGCATCCTTGCGGCCCGCCACCCGGATAAAACGGCGTTTCTGCAGTGTTTCCAGGACCGAATCAACTTTTACGCCGCGGATTGACTCGATCTCCACCCGCGTCACAGGCTGCCTGTAGGCAATAATGGCCAGTGTTTCCAGGGCGGCCTGGGACAGGGTGAAACTTTTCTCACCGGTATACAGTTTTTCCACCACGGCGGCCGCTTCCGGTTTGGTTGCCAGCTGGAAACCGCCGGCAAGTTCCACCACCTGCAGGCCGCGGTCCGCCGCCGCATACTCCTGCTGCAGCTGTTTTAAGGCCTGCCGGACGGTTTTTGTCTCCGCCCCGGTGATTTCCGCGAGTTTGGCCGGCGGCAGCGGCTCTTCCGTCACAAAAAGCAGTGCCTCCACAAGCGGCTTGATTTCCATGCGTTTCTGCTTCCTCCCCGCTTACGATTTCCGCATCACCAGCAGCCGGCCGAACGGGCCGGACTGCCAGACGACTATTTTGCGCAGGCGGATCAATTCCAGCAGGGCGACAAAAGTGGTGATTATTGCGGCAATGCCGGCCCGCGGGGGGAAAAGTTCCCGAAAATCCACCCCGTCTTTTTTCCCCCGCACCGCCTTCAGGACAGCCTGCATTATCTCCTGCACCGACAGGTCGTCCGGTGCTATTTCCTGCGGCTGTCTTTCCCGTTCCGCCAGCAGTCGCTGAAAAGCTTCCAGCAGCCCGGGCAGTGTCACCCCGGACAGGGCGATTTCTTTGTCCGGGTTTACCAAAAGCGCCTTCCCGCCCAGGGAACGGATATATACCCGTTTTTGTGCCGCTTCACAGCGCCGCAGCTCGGCGGCCACATCCCGGAAATGGCGGTATTCCAGCAGGCGCTGCACCAGTTCCTCCCGGGAATCAATGGCCAGCATCTCCTCTTCCCCGGTTTCATCCGCCTCCGCCACCGTCTCCGGCAGCAATTTTTTCGATTTCAGCTTCAGCAAAGTGGCGGCCATCACCAGGAATTCCGCCGCAATTTCCAGATTGAGCTCCTGCATCTCCCGCAAAGCCTGCAAATATTGCGATGTAATCTCGGCAACGGAAATCTCGTAAATATCCACTTCGGCCTTTTCAATCAGGTGAAAAAGCAGGGCAAAAGGACCGGAAAAAACGGGCAGACTGATCTGTAATTCCACCGGAGACTTCCTTTCCTGAAAAACTGTTGTTACAGCTTCAGATTCATGGCGGCCCTGACCTGCTCCATGGTTTCACCGGCCGCCGCCGAGGCCTTTTTGGCCCCGTCACGGAGAATGTCACGGAGATAATCACGCCGGCCTTCCAGTGCCAGGCGTTTTTCATAGATGGGTTCCAGGTATGCCGTCAGGCGTTCCGCCAGCTGCTTTTTGCACTGGACACAGCCGATTTCCCCCTTGCGGCAGACCTCGGCCACTGCCGCCACGTCGTCGGGGCTGAAAACATCGTGGAAGGCAAATACTGTGCAGACATCGGGATTGCCGGGGTCGGTCTTTCTGATGCGGCCCGGGTCGGTAATCATCTGGCTGACTTTTTTGCGCACAGAAGCGGGCGGCTCGGACATATCAATGGTGTTGCCGTAAGATTTGCTCATTTTACGCCCGTCAATACCGGGCAGCAGTTTGACTTTATTCAGCAGCACTTCCGGTTCCGGAAAAACATTTGCACCGTAAAGATGATTAAAACGGCGGGCAATTTCCCTGGTTATTTCCACGTGGGGAATCTGGTCTTCGCCCACAGGCACCGCCTGGGCACGGTAAACCAGGATATCGGCGGCCATCAACAGGGGATAACCCAGGAAACCGTAAGTGGCCAGATTTTTTTCCCGGAGCTGTTCAATCTGGTCTTTATAAGTCGGGACACGCTCCAGCCAGGAAAGCGGTGTAAACATGGAAAGCAGCAGGTGCAGCTCCGCATGCTCCTTAACGTCGGACTGGCGGAAAATGATGGCTTTCTCCGGATCCAGTCCGGCGGCAAGCCAGTCAATCACCATCTGGTAAGTGTTTTCCTGCAATGCGGAAACATCGTCATAGGCTGTGGTCAGGGCATGCCAGTCTACCACGCTGAAAAAGCAGCGGTAATTATGCTGCAATTTGACCCAGTTGTCAAGCGCTCCCAGCAGGTTGCCCAGCTGGAGCCGTGCGGTAGGCCGCATTCCGCTCAAAACAGTTTTTTGCTGTTCCATGGCAAGACTCCTTTCAGCTGATACCGGTTATAAGGACGACAATTGATAATATCATATTTAAGGCCAGATTCACAAGTGGCAGCAGGACCCGGTTCAACACCCGGGTTACAATCAGCAGCAGCAAAATGACCGGCCCGTACTGTTCCAGCCTGCTGAAAGCAATGGCGGCCCGGACGGGCAGAAAATACTGCAGTACCCGGGAACCGTCCAGCGGCGGCACGGGGAGAAGATTAAAGACGCCCAGCAGCACATTATAGAGCAGGATCAGCTGCATCAGGCGCAGTGCGTAGCCGCTCTGCAGGGGCGGAAGCAGTACAAGCAGCAGCGCGGCCAGAAAAGCCACCAGAAAATTGGTGACGGGTCCGGCCAGCCCTACCAGGCACAGGCCGCGGCGGCGGTTGCCGCGGAAGTAGGCGGGGTTTATTGGCACCGGCCGCGCCCAGCCGAAGCCGGCCAGCCAGAGGGCAAGCAGCCCCAGGGGGTCAATGTGTTTCAGCGGGTTTAACGTCAGCCTGCCCTGCAGTTTTGCCGTGGGATCTCCCAGCCGGTAAGCCACCAAGCCGTGGGCCAGTTCATGCAAAGTGAGCGCCAGCAAAAGCGCCGGGAGGCGAATAACCAGGTTACTGACCGCAAAGCGGTCCAGCAGACTTGTCAGGGGCATGTGCCGTGTCCTCTCTTTCCCTTTGCTCTGCCAGCAAACTGCGTGCCAGTTCCAGTTCTTCCTC
>DUUE01000034.1 GCA_012841735.1 Bacillota bacterium
CATTGCCTGGGACAAACTGGAAGAGAACATGGAAAAATGGGCCGCATCCGGCCTGGCTGGCCTGGTGGTCCTGGGTTCCAACGGGGAGTTCCAGCTCCTTTCCCGGGAGGAAAAGGAAGAGCTCATCGCCTTTGTCTGCCAGCACACCCCCCAGGAAATGAAGGTTATGGCCGGGACCGGCTGTGAATCCACCGCCGAAACCATCGACCTTACCAGGCGGGCGGCGGAGCTGGGGGCCGACGCCGTTCTGGTGGTGACGCCCAATTATTATAAAGCCTGCTACACCCCGGCTGCCCTCAAAGAATACTACACCGACATAGCCGACGCCTCGCCCATACCGGTCATGCTCTATAACATGCCGGGGAACACGGGCATCAACATGCCCAGCAGCCTTATGGTAGAACTGGCAGGGCATCCCAATATCGTGGGGGTAAAGGACAGCTCCGGCAACATTGTCCAGATTGCCGAAACCATCGCCAACACCCCCGACGACTTTGCCGTCTTTGCCGGTTCGGCCAGCTTCCTCCTTCCTGCCCTGGCCCTGGGGGCCGTGGGGGCAACAGCCGCCCTGGCCAATGTTCTGCCCGAGGAGTGTGTGGCTGTCTACGAGCATTTTCAGGCCGGGCGCCTGGAAGAAGCCCGCAAGCTCCAGCACCGGCTCCTGGAGATCAACCGGGCCGTGACGGCCCGCTGGGGCCCGGCGGGGCTCAAGGCGGCCATGGATCTGGTCGGCTACTACGGCGGCCCGCCGCGGAAACCCATCCTGCCCCTGACAGCCGCAGAGCGGGAGGAGCTGAAGGATATTCTGGAGCGGGGGGGCTTTCTGCCCGGATCCGGTGCTGGAGACGCCCCCTGCTGCGGGTGCTGCTGCACCTGCGACTAAAAGCCTATCATACTAAAACCAACCACCGGCAAAGTTTTTCCCCTGGCCGGTGGTTTTTTTGTTCCTATACGCAAAACACTACAACCTTGCCGGGATAGGGGGACTGGCTGGGGATACTAACCCCCTCCGTTCCACTAAGCCTGTCCCCATTTTTTAACCCTAGTTAACCTGGGAAATGGTGGTAAGTGTCCTTCCAAAAAACGAAACAAGGGAAAAAGGGAAAATGGAATATGTGTCGAAATATACGCAATACGGGAAATGCAAAAAATCTTCCCCCCAGCCTGTCCTCCCGTGCCAGTTTAGGGGACAGATCAACCGGGGTCGGGTTGGGGATGTTCCCCGTTAACTAAGCCTGTCCCCGTGTGCAAAAAGGAAGTGACCCCCTTGGCCAAAAAAGAAACCCTCACCCCCATCAGCCGCACCACCTTCTTCCGCATCTACACCATAGACAAGCTCATCCGCAGCGGCACCTATCCCAACGTACCCCAATTGGCAGAAAAAATAGAAGTAAAACCCCGGACCATCGAGCGGGACATCGAATACATGCGGGATCTCTTGGGAGCACCAATTAAATACTGCTACAAAAACAAAGGTTACTATTATGAAGAGGAAGATTTCCGCCTGCCCCCCGTGCGCCTCACCGAGGGTGAACTCATAGCCCTCTTTCTGGGGCAGAAGCTTCTTAGCCGGTGCGCCGGCACCCCCTACGAACCCCAAATCCGCACGGCCTTCAACAAGGTCTGTAACTTTTTACCCGAAGCCGTTTCCGTCGATTTCAGCTCCTTTGACCAGTGGATCTCCTTCGATATGGAACCCCTGCGGGGGGACGAGGAAAAACTCCTGGAAGATTACCGGAAGGTCCTCGCCGCCATTGAAAGCATGAAAACCCTCCATATCAACTACTATACCGCCTACCGGGGAGAGTCCGGCTGGCGGTTTATCGACCCCTACCATCTCCGCTATTTCCAGGGGGCCTGGTACATTATCGCCTACTGCCACTGGCGGGGCGAAGTGCGGATCTTTGCCCTGGACAGGGTGCGGGAAATTAAAGAAACCGATATCCAGTATAAACCCCTTTCCAACTTCTCCCTCAAGGAGTATTTAGGGGAGTGCTTTGGCATCGAACGGGGCGACCAGCCCCACCGGGTGGTGGTCCAGTTCGCTCCCCAGCAGGCCCGCTGGGTGCAGGAAAGGGTATGGCACCCAAGCCAGCGGATGGAACACCTGCCCGACGGTTC
>DUUE01000438.1 GCA_012841735.1 Bacillota bacterium
GGTAATACCGGCAATCCCGCCTCCCACCACGGCCACATCCACGGAAATGTTGTCTTCCAGGGACGGATAGGCTCCGGGGGGAGCAAAATCAAGCCAATACGGATGGGGAGGCCGGTCAAATTCAGTTGCGGGCATTTTGCTGCCTCCTTTTTCATGTCTTTTTGCTATTATTTCCTTTCCGGCGCAGCTTTACCCCTGTCGTTTAAAATTGCGGATCAAGCGGACAGCCGGCCTGCAGTCAGAGTCCGGGCGGGAAAAAACAGCCCGTCCTGACAACCGGAAAGCTGTCAGGACGGGCATTGCCGCTGCAGGCTGCTGATGCTATAATTGAAATAACGTTTTACCAAGAAAAAGTGCTCCGCACAAACAGGTCGGGGCGTTGTTTGTGAAAGGGGACAGAATACTGTGAGGAAGCACCTGGGGTGGAAAAATCTTTTCCTGCTTGGCCTGGTGGCCGAAAAAGACCGTTATGGCTACGAGTTAAAAAAATTACTGATCGATTACTACAATTTTTACGGCATTACCATGACAACCATTTACCGTTCACTGAAAATGGCTGAACGCAATGGCTGGCTGCAGGGGCAGCCCCGTCCCGGTGAGAAAAATGAGCAGTATCTTTATTCCATCACACCGGCAGGGCGGGAAAAGCTGGCACAGGAAGTGGCATATTATCTGGCTACGGACGAACTCTGCCTGCTCCGTGAATTTAATACGGCCCTGCGTTTCCGCTGTGTCCTCAGTGAAGATGAAGTGCGCCGGGCGCTTACCCTCAGGCGGCAGAAACTGACGGAAAAAATTGAACGGGCAAAACTCTTTTTGGACGGTGCCGATCCCAGTCCCGGCGGCCATGAAAGCGCCAAACATGCACATGACCATCGCGTTGCTGAAAGGGACTGGATTGACCGTTACCTGTCCGGAATAAATTAGCAGGCACTGCTTTTTATTTCAGCTTAGTCCGCAGCCCCTGGTGATCAATTGCCAGCATGAGCAGAAAAAGACCCAGAGCCGCATTAATAAAAACGTCTTTCAGGTCAAAGGTAAAAAAACCGCGAAAATAAATATAATCCAGACTGCCGTCCCACAGGACTTTGTCAAGCAGGGAACAGACACCGCCGGCAAGGAGCAGGGAAAAAGTAATATTAATCAGGGCGGTGCGGGCATGATTTTTAACGATATACCGATACAGGCAGAAAACAATGCCCAGGACAAAAAGCACCAGTCCGATATGCACTCCTTTGCCGATCCCGAGCTGGAACAGGGAGTTAATCCAGGAATAATCCCGGTTAAACATGGGGCTGAAATAAAACCACGGTTCCAATAAAGGCAGGTTGGCTTCCAGACAGTAACGGTTAATCACCAGTTTGATGCCCTGCTCAACGGCAACGAGCAGCGGGGTCAGAACATGGACAAAGTTTTTCTGCGCAGCCATAACATTCCCTTTCTGCATTTGTTGCTATAGATAATTTTACTTTATCTTCCCAGGGCGGGCAATGCCTGAGCCTGCCCCGCCAAAGCCCGGGTGTTTACCCGGGTTTTTAACGTAGTCTTACTTTACCAGGAGTTGTTTGAGCACAGTTTTTACTCCCTGGGCGTCATACCTGTAATACGCATACAATTCTTCCGGCTGTCCCAGTTCGGCAAATACATCCGGTATCCCCAGGCGTTTAAATTTACAGGGGATGCCCGCTTCCAGCACC
>DUUE01000332.1 GCA_012841735.1 Bacillota bacterium
AAGATCCTCGCTGAGGCGGCTTAAATGCATCATGAGAATGGAAGCGCAGGCCAGGTACTCCAGGATAAAATCCCTGTCGCTCACTGCATCCATGCTGTTTTCATACAGCCGGGCAAACCCCAGTTCCGCCCGCACCATTTCCCTGTTGATGGGAAAAGTGGTACCGGCCAGGGCGCCTGCGCCCAGGGGCATCCAGTCGGCGCGCCGGTAAGCATCGAGGAAACGCTCTTTGTCCCGCTGCAATTGCCAGAAATAAGCGAGCAGGTGGTGGGCAAAAGTAACCGGCTGTGCCCGCTGCAGGTGGGTATAGCCGGGCATGACCGTGGTGGTATGTTTTTCAGCCACAAAAAGCAGTGCCTCCTGGAGAACGGCAATTAAAGCCACCGTTTCCAGGATTTCTTTGCGCACATACAGGTGCAGATCCAGTGCCACCTGGTCGTTGCGGGAACGGGCGGTATGCAGTTTCCCGCCCACAGGACCGATTTTGTCCGTCAGGCGTTTTTCAATATGCATGTGGATATCTTCCAGGGCGGCGGTGAACTCCATTTCACCACGTTCTATTTCCCCCCGGATTTCTTCCAGGCCGGCCAGGATGGCGTCCGCCTCTTCCCGGGTAATAATGCCGCAGGCGGCCAGCATCCTGCAGTGGGCCATGCTGCCGCGGATATCTTCCTCGTACAGCCGCCTGTCAAAACCGATGGAGGCAGTAAAAGCCTCCACCAGCGCATCCGTTGCCTTACTGAATCTTCCTCCCCACAGTTTCAACGTTTACACCTGCTTTTTCAGGCTTTGCGCCAGTATTCCCTGTACCTTCAGCGGCAGGCCGAACAGGTTGATAAAACCCTCCGCATCGCGCTGGTTGTAAACCGCATCGGCACCGAAAGTGGCAAGATCTTCCCGGTAAAGGGAGCGCGGGGCGGTGCGGCCGGCCACGGTAATATTGCCCTTGTAAAGTTTCAGGCGGACAGAACCGGTGACATTTTTCTGGGTAGCGTCAATAAAAGCATCCAGCGCTTCCCGCAGGGGCGTATACCACAGGCCGTAATAGACAAGTTCACCGTATTTGACACCCGCCATTTCTTTAAAACGCATTGTTTCCCGGTCCAGGGTGAGCGATTCCAGTTGCCGGTGGGCGAAATAAAGCAGTGTGCCTCCCGGGGTTTCATACACGCCGCGGGATTTCATCCCCACCAGGCGGTTTTCCACCATATCAACCCGGCCAACCCCGTGGCGGCCCGCTATTGTGTTCAGTTCGGTCAAAAGTTCCACCGGGGCAAGCTCCCTGCCGTTGACGGTGACGGGCTCCCCGGAGACAAAGCCTATCTCCACATATTCCGGTGTGTCCGGCGCGTCTTCCGGGTCCGCCGTTAAGAGGAACATGTCTTTCTGCGGCTCAACTGCCGGATCTTCCAGAATGCCGCCCTCATAACTGAGATGCCAGAGGTTGCGGTCCATACTGTATGGCTTGTCTTTGGTCACGGGCACGGGAATACCGTATTTGTTTGCATAATCAATGGCATCCTCGCGCGACTTGATTTCCCATTCCCGCCAGGGAGCAATAATGCGAAGCTGCGGTGCCAGGGCTTTGATTGTCAGCTCAAAGCGCACCTGGTCATTGCCTTTGCCCGTGGCGCCGTGGGCCACCGCCTCTGCCCCTTCTTTTTCCGC
>DUUE01000136.1 GCA_012841735.1 Bacillota bacterium
CGGCGCCTTCTTTGATCATCCTGCCGGTGATCATTTCCGGATGACCCGTTGCCACCACCAGGATATCGGCTTTTTTGGTCACTTCTTCCAGGCGCCGGGAGCGGGAATGGGCAATGGTTACTGCGGCGCCGTGCTCCATGAGCAGAAAAGCCACAGGCAGGCCGACGTGCGGGCTGCGCCCCACCACTGTTGCCCGTTTGCCGGCAATTTCCAGCCCCGTTGTTTCAATCAGCTTCATGACGCCGCGCGGTGTAAAGGGGACACAGCCTTCGCCCCAGAGCAGAAAACCGCCCAGGTTCTGCGGGTGCACACCTTCCACGTCTTTGGCCGGGTCCATGGCCGCCACCACGGCCCGGTAGTCAAGGTGCGGCGGCAGGGGATGAATATTGATGCCCGTAATTTTCGGGTCGGCGTTCAGCTTTTCAACCAGGGCAATTACTTCCGCCTGGACTGACAGCGGGGACAGGAGATGGAGCTCGCAGTAAATGCCGGCGGCATCACATACTCTTTTTTTCAGCCTGGCAATATTGACCCGGGCACGCGGGCTTTCCACCACCACAACGGCCAGGCCGGGCAGTTTCCTGTTGGCTTTTTTGCGTTCCGCCAGCAACTTTTTACTTTCCGCCAGAATCTGCCTTGCCGCCGCCGTGCCGTCGAGCAGGTGCGCGGCTGCAAGAGGGCCTTCCACTTCCCTGACAGTTCCGTCCGGGTTCAGCATAATACCTTCGTCTTTCATCATCATCCCTCCTGCTTTTACCTCACACGATATTTCCGCTTGCAGGCTTCCAGGGTATTGAGCAGCACCATGGTCCCGGACAGTGACTGCACACCGCCGGGAGCGGGAAAGAACCGGGAAGCCTGCCGGCAGACACTGTCCGCCGCCGCAATTTCCCGCACCTTCCCGTCTGCAGTGCGCTCCCCCACATCAATGACAACAGCACCCGGCTTAACCAATTCTCCTGTCACCAGGCCGTCCGGCCCCTCGGCGGCCAGCAGCACGTCGGCCTCGCGGCAGATGGCCTGCAGGTCCGGCGTCTCCGGACGGCAAACAGTGACGGTGGCATGCCGCCGCAGCATCAGCAGGGACAGGGGCTTGCCGACTATGCCGCTGTCGCCGATCACCACCACATGTTTTCCCGCCGGGTCACAGCTGATGTAATCCAGCATGACCATACAGGCGTAAGCCGCCCAGGGCAGGTAACTTTTGCTCCCGTTCATCAGGTTGCCCACATTCAGCGGGTGCAAACCGGAGACATCCTTCTCCGGTGAGACGGCACGCAAGACTTCCCAGGCATTGAGCTGCGGCGGCAGCGGCATTTGTACCAGGATCCCGTGGACAGCGTCATCAACATTCAGTTCTGCCACTGCCTCCCTGAGGTCCTCCTCCGCCGCCCGGGCTGCCAGTTCCACAAGCTGCAGGCGAAAGCCCGGGTGCCTGCCCGTTTTCCCTTTAGCCAGCACATGGGCCAGGGTGGACGGATCTTCTCCCACCAGCACAACAGCCAGGCCGGGAGCAGTCCCTGTTTTTTCCTGTAAGACTAGCAGTTCCTGGTGCATTCTTTCGTGGATGGAAGCGGAGACTTCTTTGCCGTAGATCACCTGTGCGCCCATAATCTTCCCTCCATTCCTCTCGGTTTCAAACAGGGTTTAAATTATAAATATGTAAAAAAGGCCGTACTCAGAACAGCCTGAATTTTTTGTGCCTTTTTTGATTCGCGTTGGGAGGGGCATATCCTTTTCAGGAGGGCGAAATTTTACTTTTTGTTAACTTTTTGCCGGGCATAATAAGCGGCTCCCACCGCATTGTCGCCGGCATAGGCAGTGTCCGCAAAAATACACCGCTCCGGCAGGTGCTCCGCCAGGTAGGAGCAGATATAGTGATTGGCCATGACGCCGCCCACAAAAAGGACCGGTCTTGTACCGTGTTTTTGGCCGGCATGGCGGATAATGCGCCGGAGCGACTCGGCAATACAGTGTTCCACCCCGCGGGCCACGGCCGCCCTGTCCGCCCGGCCGCCGGCCAGCAGGCGCTGCACATGGCTTTCCGGTCCGGAAAAAGAAAGCATGCTCCCCTTGACGGAAACGGGAACCGGCGCCGGCTGCACCGCCGTTTTGGCCAGCGCCTCCAGGTGGGGCCCGGCGGGAAAGGGCAGCCCCAGGGCCACGCCGGTGCGGTCAATGAACTGCCCGGCACGCAGGTCCGCCGTCCCGCCCAGCTGTGCAATCTGCAGTGTGTCCCCCGCCTTTACCGCCAGCAGTTCCGTCGTCCCTCCCGAGACGTGCAGGGCATAAAATTCATCCGCCGCAAAACCGGCGGACCACATCCCCGCCAGCAGGTGTCCTTCCTGGTGTGAAAGCTGCAGGCAGGGGGCACCGCAGGCGGCGGCCAGCGCCCGCGCAAAAGAAGTCCCGGCAACAAAAACGGGCATATAGGAGCCCTCCACCGGCCGCGGGCGGGAGGAGACGCCGACGGCGGCAAGCTGCAGGGGCCCCAGCCGTGCCGCCACCGCTTCCGCCAGCTGCGGCAGGTGCTGCAGGTGCAGGAAAACGCCTTCCGACTGACGCAGCCCGCGGCTGCCCGCCGCCACCGGCAGCAGCTTCCTTTCATCGGCAAGCAAACGTCCCTGGTTGTCCAATACAGCCAGGGACGTGGTATAGCAGGATGTATCAATACCGAGAAACATTAGCTTTCCTCCCCGCTGCCGGAACGCTCACGGGCAATTTTATCCAGCACACCGTTTAAAAATTTGGCCGACTCCTCACTGTGATAACGCTTGCATAATTCCAGTGCCTCATTAATGGCAACGGCGGCCGGGACAGCGGGACTAAAAAGCAGTTCATAGGCGGCCAGGCGCAGGATGGCGCGGTCCACCGCCGCCAGCCGGTTTAATTCCCAGCGCTGCAAATAGCGGCTGATGGCCCGGTCAACAGTTTCCTGTTCCCTGACAGTCCCGTCCACCAGCGCGCGGGCAAAGTCCACGTATTCGCCGCTTAAGCCGCTTTCAGCCGCCAGGGCGGACAGTGCGGGTTCCGTTTCATTTTTCCCCAGGTCCCGCTGAAACAATGTCTGAAAGGCTATTTCCCTTGCAAGTCGCCGGCTCATAGCTTCCCTCCCCGTCAGTCGCCGTCCGGCCAGAAACGCTGCAGAAAATGCTGCAGCTCCTCGTTGTTGTCGTAAAGCCGGCCGAGATACACACCAAGCCCGATGCAAACAAAAAGCAGCAGGCTGCGCCAGCCAAAAAGCAGGATGGCAAGCCCCACAATCAGCCCTGCCAGGCCGCCCAGCACTTTC
>DUUE01000024.1 GCA_012841735.1 Bacillota bacterium
GGTTCCTGCTTCTTTCCCGCCCCCGGACATACGGTACAATGCAGTAAGAACAAAAATTGTTGCAGCCCAGGGTAATATTGACCCAGGCTTTAATATTATCCTGCCGGGCTACAGGCAGCCCTTCCGTCACGCCCTCCGCTTCTTCCCGGATATCAAGTACCGTTTCCTCACTTTCCAGTGCCTGCTGCAAAAGCTGCGGGAAAGCGGCAATGTTATGTGTACCGAAAATCAGGTCTACAAAGGGGTAATTTCTTTTTATTTTGGCGGCCACTTCCGGCTGCTGCACCATGCAGCCGCAAACGGCTATTTTCAGCTCCGGCCTTGTGGCCTTTAACTGCCCCAGGCGACCGATCCGCCCGAAAACCTTTTCCTCGGCTTTCTGGCGCACGGCGCATGTATTCATTATTACCAAATCGGCGTTTTCCGCCGCTTCCGTCTCCTCATAACCCAGTTCCTCCAGGAAACCGCGCAGCGTTTCCGCATCCCTTTCATTCATCTGGCACCCGAAAACAGTCATGCTGTATGTCTTCTTCTGCACCTTGGTCATCACTCACTCCGGAGAATTCTTGTATCCTTACCATTGTATAATAATTTTGCCAAAAAGCAAAGCGGCCGCACACGGCTGTAAAAGCCGGCGGCCGGCAGTATCAGTTTCTTTCCTTTGCCACCTCCTGCAGGGCAGCCAGAATAGCATCAATGTCTTCCTCCGTGTTTGTCAGGCCGAAAGAAAAGCGCAGCGTACCCTCCGGAAAAGTGCCGATGGTTTTATGGGCCAGCGGTGCGCAGTGCAGTCCGGAGCGTGTCATAATACCGTAAGCCTGTTCCAGAATTAAACTCAAAGTGCCGTTGTCCAGGCCTTCCATGTTCAGGGAGACAACCCCGGCCGATGTGCCGGCATCTTTCGTGCCGTAGACTGTTATACCGGGTATTTTCTCCAATCCCGCCAGGAAAGCGGCCGTCAGGGCTGTTTTTTTTGCTTTTACCTGTTTCAGTCCTGTTGCCTGCAGCAGGCGGACACCGGCCGCCAGGCCGGCCACACCGGGAACATTTTGTGTGCCGCTTTCAAATTTATCCGGCAGGAAAGGCGGCTGGTATTCGTCTTCGGACCGGCTGCCTGTCCCCCCTTCCACCAGCGGTTTGGTAATTTCGGCTGCCCGTGCACTCAGGCATAAGCCGCCGATCCCGGGAGGGCCGAGCAGGCTTTTATGGCCGGTGAAAGCAAGATAATCACAATGCAGGTCGGTAAAATCCACTTTTTCCACACCCGCCGTCTGGGCGGCATCTATGCAGTAAAAAACGTCTGTGCCCCGGAGGATTTCTCCCACTTCATACACAGGCAGCAGCGTCCCTGTCACATTGGACGCGTGTGTCAGCACAACCAGCCTGGTGTTGGCGCGCAGCGCCCGCTTTACCTGTCCGGGCTCCAGGGACCCGTCCGGGCGGCAGGGCAACTGCACAACCTGTATCCCCCGCTCGGCAGCGAGACGTGTCAGCGGCCGCACCACCGCGTTATGTTCCATGGAAGAAATCAGAACCTGGTCCCCTTCCGCCAGCAGCCCCTTCAACACCAGGTTCAGCGAATAAGTAACACTGGGAGTAAACACCACCTGCTCCGGCTGCGGCACATGAAACAACTCCGCCAGGAGCATCCGTGCCTCATAGACAAGACGGGCTGCGTCCAGGGAGCGGCGGTAACCGCCCCTGCCCGGGCTGCAGCCGATTTCTTTCATATAAGCAGTCATGGCGTCAATGACTTCCTGTGCCCGCGGGTATGTTGTGGCGGCATGGTCGGCATAAATTGTGTTCATTCTTCTTTTTCCTCCTGAAAATAACGGCGTAAGAAAGTAAGCAGGGCACGTGTGCCCGGTGTTTGGACGCGTTTTTCATAAGTGACGAGCCAGAACTGCCTGACAAGTTTCAGGCCTGCCAGGGGGCGTGCCGCCAGCAGGCCGCAGGCAAGGTAATCTTCCAGCACATAACGGGACAGGACGGAAAGTCCCAATCCGCACTTAACAGCCTGCTTGATGGCTTCCTGGCTGCCAAATACCTGATAACGGAAACGGTCGAGCTTTTCCCCGGCAGCCTGCAGCGCCTGTTCAAACAGTGAGCGTGTACCGGAACCGCGCTCCCGGATCAGCAACGGCTGCCCGGCCAAATCATCCGGGATAAGAGTATCTTTTGCCAGCAGGTGGTCAAAGGCGGGCAGCACCGGTATGGCCACAAGCAGCTCGTCCCGGACAAGCGGCTCAAAAAGCAGGCGCGGCAGTTCTACCTTCTCCCCCACCATCCCCAGCGGGTAATGATAGTTATAGACGCCTTCACAGATTTTGTGGGAATTATCCTGCCGCAGGCTGACGTTAATAAAACTATTGTCTTTGGCAAATGCCGCCAGAACCGGGGGCAGCAGGTACTGGCAGGGGACGGAGCTGGCGCCCACGGTCACCGTTTCTTCCTGCAGGCAGCCGCCTTCGGCCAGCTCCCTGAACAGGTGTTCACGCATCTCCAGCATATCTTTGGCATAACGGTAAAGCGTATCGCCGGCCGGTGTCAGCAGCAGCTCGCTTTTGCCGCGGTCAAACAGCTGCACCCCCAGTTCCGTTTCCAGGCTTTTTACATGGGCGCTGACGGTAGGCTGGCTCAAAAAGAGCCTTTCTGCCGCCCGGGAAAAGGACCGGCAGGCAGCTACGGCGGCAAAAGCTTCCAGATGATAAAACTCCACAAAACCACATCCTTCCGGCTATTCTTTCCGCAGTTTTCCGGCAAAATCCTGCACAAAGCCGTGTAAGCGGGCCATAATGGCTGATGGTATTGATAAAAGCTATAACAGGTGGCGGAACTATTGACGGTGTCTATTATCTGCAGTTCTTTTTTCGTCAGAAAAACCCTTTTTCTCCGGTGTATACTTTTAGCTTGTCCGCCGTCTACAGTTTAACACCCGGCGGTGCTTTTTTACCTTCTCCTCTTTTGGTATAATAAGGTATCATACGAAATAAACGGGGTGGAGAGATGAGCCAGCTTGACAGTAGAATCATTGCCGGGGCAGCCATCAGGATTGCCCTGACTACGGACCGTGAAGCGGAAAAAGAATTGAAGGCTGCCCTGGCCGCCGAAGGCATCAGGGCGACCGCCGTTGATTACGGCGGAGAGTTTCTGACTTCCGTGCAGAAAGTGGTGGAACGGGCTGTTGTGGCCGCCAAGCGTGAAGGTGTTATTGCCGGCAGCCACCAGGAGGAAGGCGGCGTGGCCGGAGCAGCCAGGGAAGCGCTTTCGCAAATCATGCCCAAAGCCCTCGGCCTTAATGTGGGCGGAAAAGTGGGGGTTGCCCGCAAAGGCGAGCATGTGGCCGTAGCCGTTTTCTTTGCCATCGGCCTTTTGCATTTAAATGAAGTGGCTGTCGGACTGGGGCACCGGGCCATTTAGTCGGTATTTTCATCGCTGTAAAGCGAAGCGCGGCGGAGGATATAATCACCGAAACGGTCCCTTAAAGCATCGGCCGCCTCCGTCAGGCGCGCCAGTTTTTCCTCATTGCCGCTCCACAGTGCCAGCTGGCGGCCCTCCCCCCTTTCCTGCAGGTTGGAAACGGATACGCCCAGCAGGCGTACTTTTCGCCATGGTTCATAATGCGTCCGGTAAATAGACAGGGCCGTCTCATAAATTGTTTCCGTCAAAATGGTAGGTTCGGGCAGGGTGCGGGAGCGTGTTGTGCTGACAAAATTCTGATCTTTCACTGTCAGGGTGACGGTACGGGCGCTGTAGCCGCCGTGGCGCAGCCGGCGCCCCACACGTTCGCTTAAATCCAGCAGTACACGGGCGATGTCTTCCGGGTTGCAGAGATCCCGGGGCAGTGTGACGGAATGGCCGATAGATTTGACTGTATCCAGGGCATGGGGGTCAACGGGAGAGTCGTCTTCCCCGTTGGCCAGGTTCCGCAGGATTTCGCCCATCACACCAAAACGTGCAGTTAAAAGGTGCTTCGGCATGGAGGCAAGCTGGCCGATAGTTTCCACACCCATTTCTTTCAGTGCCGGTGCCAGTTTGCGCCCCACACCCACCATCTCTTCCACCGGCAGGGGCCATAAAACCTTTTTCACATCTGCCGGCATGATCACGGTAAAACCGTTTGGTTTCTGCCGTTCCGAGGCCATCTTCGCCAGAAATTTATTGGGAGCCAGCCCGACGGAACAGGGGATTTTCACTTCCCGCAGAATCTGCTGCTGCAGCATGCGCCCGATTTCGGGCGCCGGGCCGAACAGGCGTACTGAACCGGTAACATCCAGCCAGGCTTCGTCAATGGAAAACGGTTCCACCAGCGGTGTATACGTACGCATAATTTCCAGGATTTTTTCCGCATACGACAGGTACAGGCTGTGGTCGGGCGGGACAAAGATCCCGTGCGGGCACAGTTTTTTTGCCTGCCAGACAGGTATGGCCGTTTTGACGCCGTATTTTCTTGCTTCGTAAGATGCGGTGAGAACAATGCCGTGACGTTTTTTCGGATCGCCGGCAACAAGCAGCGGCTTTCCCCTCCAGGCCGGATTTTCCGCCTGGTGACAGGAGGCAAAAAAAGCATTCATATCCACATGAAGGATGTGGCGCATACATGTCACCCCGAATGTATGTTCGCTTTCAGTATAACAAAAAACCCGGCTTTCGCCAAGCCGGATTTTTCATGGCCGGCCGCCCGTCGCCGGGATTTCCGCAGTGCCGACCAGATATTCCGCCGGGACCGCTTTGTAACTATCCTGTGAAATTTTCTCCTTTATCTCTTCACCGTTGACGGTGGTAACACGCCACACAGTTGCTTTATAGCCGTTCTTCCCCTTCTTCACCAGTTTCCGTGTACCTTTGGGAAGATCATCTGTTTCCGCAACTTTTTCCCCGGCGGGAATAGTTACCACATCGGTGGCATATACTTCCGTCTTCTGCCCCGCGAGGGTAGTGCTGTAAAGAGTAATTGTCAGCCTGTTCCCGTCAAGAAAAGTCCGCAGCCAGAGTGGATAAGGGTGAGTATTGGCAAAACGCAGATCAATACTGTCGTAAGCCACGGTGGCATCAAAGCCAGGGGGAACATAGTCCACATAGAGACTGTGGTTGCGGCGTTCAAGAATCTGCAGATTGGCACGGAGGACAGCATTGTATAAAGTGGTGGACACCTGGCAGACACCGCCGCCCAGGCCGTCAACCAGCTCGCCGCCCACAATGACGGGAGCCGTCTTGTAACCCTTGGCGGCAGTTGTGTCACCCACGGCCTCGTTAAAAGAAAACTCCTCGCCCGGAAAAATAATAATTTTGTCCAGTGCCGCGGCGGCCAGGCGAATATTATGTACCCTGTTGGGAATGCCGCCGGAGACAATGGTGGAATAGGTGGCAACAGGCTCCCTGATGGCAAGTACTTCCAGTCCGGCGGCCGTTACTTCCGCCTGCACGGGGGCGAGAACCAATCCTGCGGCCAGGGGGCGGAAAAGTGATTTCAGCGTCTGCTGCAGCACTTGTGCCGTGGCGGCGTAGTCCACTTTATAGCCTGGCCGGTCAGGAATAATCCTGACGTTCTTCCTGTCCGCAGTAAGTTCCAGTTCCGCATTGACAGGCTCCTGTTCCAGTTTCTGGCACAATTCCGCCAGGGCGGCTGCAAACTGCTGGCAGTCAATACGGATGGCGGGTGCCACTTTCTGTCCCGTCCGGGCCAGCTGCAGGCGGCGGAAAAAGCGGAAAAGATAGGGGACATCCCTGCCGGCGGCAACAGCGGCGGCCACCATTCTTTCCAGATCGGCGCTTATCCCCAGTTCCCCGCAGGTGGCGGTAAATTTGTTTTCGCCGTAAGTTAGAGTCACTGGCAGGGCGGGGAAATTAATTGCGGCCAGGGCACCGTGCAGCATGAGTGCGGCTTCTTCCGCTGTTTTCCCGCCCAGGTCCAGGTGCTCCAGGCGAACGCCGGCATAAATACGGTTGCGCGTAATAAAATAATCACCAACGATACCTGCCGCCAGGAGCAGTACCAGTATCGTGAAAAACAGGCGTCGCCAAACCGGCTTTTCTCTTTTCCTCCGCATAAATTCATCCCTGCCCCGGGTTGTGCTTTTTATCATTTTATTTGAAATGGACAAGATTTATGTTTCCAACATTTACATGTATACAGGGCAGGAAAGGGGACAAAATACAAATGAACCTTACAGGTGCTGAAAGTCTGAGGTAAATGGCTCAGTTTACAATCAGAC
>DUUE01000367.1 GCA_012841735.1 Bacillota bacterium
AACCTACCGTTATGTGGCCACGGATAAATTCTATATTCCCGTTGAGCCACAGGAGCGGGCAAACGGCGAAATCAGGGGCACCCTCTCAGGTGCCATCAACGGTTCTTTCCCTGATCTGGCCATTGCCAGCGGAAAAATCAATGATGTGCTCCTTATTGAGCTAATGCACTGAACTGCCCTGCCGGCAGGCAAGGAGGTAAAAAGATGATGATGGAAAAAGTCCTGGCTGCTGCGCAGCCGCAGTTGGCCGGGAAAACGGTAAAAGACCTGATAATCGGCATCTCTCTGGTGGGCTTGGAGCTGGACAGCGGTGAGGTGGGCGTTTCGTATGTCCTGCGGGAAGATTTGCCCACCGGTTGTTCTTTTTTCCCTTATGCCCAGGAAGTGATCGGCCGGCCTGCAGGGGAAATTGCCGGGTGGATTAATTCCGGCACAAGCACGCTGCAGCGTTCCATTGCTTCGGCGGTGCTGGCGGCTGCCGCCGGCGGGCAGGAACTGCCGGATGACAATGATACAGACAGGCTGTTCGGGGTAGATCTGCAGCGGGAGGATACTGTGGGCATGATCGGCCTCATCCGGCCGGTTGCCAAGGCAATTGCCCCCAGGGTAAAAAAGGTGGTTGTCTTTGACAAGGGCATGTCGCTGCACAGCAAAGATCCCCTGCTGCAGCCCATGGAAAAGCAGCCCGAGCTGCTGCCGTCCTGTGATGTAGTCCTTTTGAGCGGGACAACCACCATTAACGGGACCATTGATTCCCTGCTGGAATTCTGCAGCGGTGCGCGGGAAATAGTTATGGTGGGACCTTCCACACCCATGTATCCACCTGGCTGGCAGGGAAGCGGCATTACTGTCCTTGCCGGCTCCTGCTGGCGGCGGGACAGGAAGGAGGAAATCTTTAAATTAATTTCGCTGGCGGCAGGCATCAGGCAGCTGCAGCAGCATATGCAAAAAAAAGCGGTGAGAGTATAAACGGGCACTGTCAACGGCGAAAAACCGGATAGATTACCCTGCAAAAAAGGGCAGGCTGATTTTCCGTAGATCAGCCTGTTTTTTTATTGGTAAAATACCTGCCATGCCCCGTTGATACAGGCGCAGAACCTGTATTTTACCCGCAAGGAGCACTTTTGTCCCCACTTACATAGAATGTGTAAGAAAGCAAGAAAAAGGAGCCAAGGCTATGCATAACAACCCGGATCTTTCGCCATTGCTGTCTCTGCTTGGGAGCGAGGAAATGAAAGAAAGTATTAACCGTGTCGGCCGGTTGCTGGAAACCCGTAGTGCAGAAAAAGCAGCCTCTGCATACCCGGGTAGGGACGCATTGGTCGGCCATGCAGACCCCAGAATCAACCTGCTGCTGGCAATTACGCCTTTCCTTTCCACAGAAAAAAGGAGCAAGGTGGAAGCATTGATAAAGCCGCTTAATGTCATGTTTTTTCTCCGGCACTTTCTTGCCTTGACTGACCGGGAGGACGGCAATTAGCGGTCTTGTCTTTTTGGGCGGGGGCTGCCTGTATATACACATCTGTTTCTTCATTCATACTATGAACCGGTATAAATTTTTTTCAGACCGGGTGAAAGGAGGCCGTAAAGTGGATATCAGTATCGGTTACAAAAAGCGGAAAGCGGCCGAAAATCAGGACCCCGGGCAGCCAGATCTTCCCCCCGCAGCTTTGGAAAATGAAGCTGGCGCAACCGGTCCCGGGATGGCAGGCGCCGGCAGTGACTGTGGAACAGAAAAGTATGAAGAAACTGCCCCGGAAAATATCTTGCCGGATGACGCAACCATAACAGAACTTCCGGCTGAAGAAACAACGGAAACAAGAGCGGCGACTCAGGAAGGGGCAGAGGATGCAACTGCCGGGGCGTCAGCGGAAGAACCGGGGCAGGTGCCGGCAGTTTGCAGTGAACAGGAGGAAAAAGCCGAACAGGTGCAGTTGGAAGAGGAGGCAGTGCCGGAACTGCCCGCGCAGCCCGCAGAGCCGCAGGATGCGGCCAAACCTGCCACAGGCAAAACACCTGACAGGGCAAATGACAGGTTGCTGCTTTTTCTGCTTGTTTTACTCCTGCTGCTGGATACACCCCGGCAGGGAACCGATTAAGGGGGTAACGACGGTGGGCCGCTACCATGATCTATACCGCCTGCTGGAAAATGTTGAGACAAACAGTGTTATTGACCGCATCTGTCATGTCGCCTTGCTTTTGGGAAACCCCAGAGACGCCGGGCAGGCGGAAAGCGTCATCATGAGTTTTCTGTCAGAGGAAAAAGAAGACCGGGCGGTAAAGCTGCTGACCGCTCTGGCTCCGTTTCTGACGCAAAACAGGCAGTCGAAACTGCGGGAATATATAAAAATACTGCATGCTGCCAACCTGTTTTCAGCTCTTGCGCAAGATGAAACACTGCACTCGCAGGAAGCACAGAGTAAATAATCCAGGCAGCAACTTTTTTGCTGCATTACTGCCATAGGAAATTTATCACCAAAAAGTTGCTTAAAACATAAATATCGTGGGTGCCCAAGATAGTAAAGCCAAAAAGGGAGTGAAATTGTAATGGCAAGTAATATTTTTGGCGGCGGTCACGGCAATGATAATCTGCTGCTACTGATCCTCTTGCTGATACTGCTGTCGGATAATAAGCATCACGGTGATAACGACATCCTGCTTATTATCCTGCTGTTCCTCCTGTTCTGTGAAAACAACAATATAATCCGCGATAACTAAGTGTTTATTTGTGACGTTCCCGCTCCGGCGGGCAGAAACTGCCGTCGGTGCTAAACGGAAAGAATACAAAATAAGATAAGCCCTGTTTTGCTTTGTGCAAAATGCAGGGCTTACATAAAAACCTGCATCTGTTGCAGGTTTTGTGGCTCAATATGCTTTCCTAAACGGGGCGCCCGTTAAATTTCAGCTGTCCGTGGAAGTCAGTCTGCTGTCGGCCAATTTGGTCAGGGCGCCGGTAATTTCCTCCAGGTCGAAAATTATACGGTGGGTGGACATGAGTGAAAAAATGTCAAGTTCCTGCATATGTTCCACCTGCCAGAATTTCAGGCGCTGCCGCACTTCATCCCTGGCCTGTTTAATTGCTTCCGCCTGCTGCCT
>DUUE01000073.1 GCA_012841735.1 Bacillota bacterium
CTGTTTTTCTTTTTACCGTGATCCTTGTGCTTTTGCTTATTGCCATGCTGTTCGGTTATGCCGTGGGAACACTGCTTTTTGGCTGGGGCGACGAATTTATGCTCAGAGGTATCGCTTTTACCGCAGAAGAAGGGGTTCTTATAACCTTTCTTTCCTACGTAACGGCTGCATTGCCACAGTTTGCTTTCTGCCAGCTGGTAATGTTCCTTGCTGTGCTGATAAACAGCAGTGCGGCAGTAGCGGGTATTGCCGCCGGCATTTTTATATTTAGCAGCATGATGATGCTGCTGTCGGATGAAGTAAAGCCGTTTTTACTTACGGCTTATTTCAATACAGTACCGGCTGTGGCGGATTTTGCGGTTGGCAAAACGGGGTTGTCCGGCCAGATTTTCTTTCCGGCACTTTTTGCCCTGGTGTTTTTTCTCCTTACGGTGCTTCTTTTCAGCAAAAAAGAAATGCTTTTCTGACGGCAGAGGTTCTTTTGCCGGCTAAGACGGACATACGCAACTGGACTGTCCGTGCGGCAAAAGTTTGCCTGCTGCCGTAAAAAACAAAAAGCGTGGTGATTGCAGGTGAAAAAGTTTCGCATCCTGCTTGCGGCCGTGCTTCTTGCGGCAGGCGCGTTTTTTTGGCACGGGTTTTATTCGCTGCGCAGCTACCTGGTAATGTTTCCGATCAGCACATATTACCGCCTGACCGGGCTTTTCCGCGACATTCCCCTGTCAGTCCCCGGGGGCAAGATCGGCGAGGAAGCATTTTATCCCTTTGCCCTCTATTTTAACGCCAAGGAAAGCTTTGCCCGTTTTATGGGCGGGGAGGAAGGGCTTGAGCTTAGCATAATTTATTATTTTGGCGGCTTTGCCCGCCGCAGCAAAAGTGCCGCTTATTTTAATCCCGGTTCGGAGACCTTTTCCGCTTTTTACGGCGCCTATGCAGTTAATAGCAAATCCCTTTTTTTTACTCCGGACGGCAAGCTGCTGCCCGAGCAGATCGGGAAAGTGGCGCGTTTTGACCAGCAGTACCTGGTAATGCCTGCAATTGGGCTCTCCCCGTCCCGGGTGGTGTTTGATTATCGGATAGTTTCCGTGACGGAAGATGTATTTTACGCCAAACAGGGCGGCTGGCACCGAGTTGATGCAATCATCAGGACAAACAGCCCCGTCCACCGTTATCGTGGATGGCAGCCCGGCTATCTGCAATACGGTCTGCCCATGGCTCCTGGAAACGGCGGTGAAGATTACCGGCCGCAGGAATTTTTCGGCCGGGTTTACTGCCGCTATTTCCCGGAATATGAAGCTACAATTGTTTTGTATCTAATGGCAAAAGACAGGCAAACGGCAGAGCAAATTGACCGGACTATCCTGGCGAAAGCCCGGTTGGGAAAAGTAGAAACGTGAATGAAACTGAAAATACCTCGGTAGGGGTACTTTTTCTGCCGCCGGTGACCTGTCAGTCAGCCGGGGGCTTAAAAATGACCAGCAGCTTTTTTTGTCCAAAGGCAATGGCTTCCTCTTGTGAACTGCAGGCAAGGTCAATATCATTAGGGCCGATATTGCCGCCGCGGTCTTGTACCGTATACCAGCCTTCTCCTTCCACATAGATTTCCGTACCAAAAGGAACGTTTTCACCGGCAGCCGCCGTTTTTCCGGGAATAAGACTTTCCCCGCTGGCGGTAAGGTTGGGGTCGCCGGAATAGTCTTTGCCCGGCACGGCACCCGGGCTTGTGGGTGCATATTTTGTCACCATCATTAGCTGTACCGTGTAGTCGGCGGATTCCAGGGAAAGCTCCCTGGCTTTTTTCATTTCCTCCCTGGCCAGGCGTGCTTCACGGTGTGCCTCTCTTACTTCTCCTGCCAGGTTGTTGGCTGAACCGAGAGTAAAAAGCAAGACCAGGGAAGTAAGCAGTAACATCTGTTTTATCGTCATAGCGTTGCTCCTTTCCGCCGAGTTTTTTATATTTTTGCTTTTTACCCGTCACTTTAACCCGGAGTAAAAAAGAAGCGGGTCCGGGCCCGCCCCTTTCCGGCAAGAAAAACGGAAATCATACTGTCTGTTGCAGGTGCACAGCCATGTCAAAAAAGCCTGGCCTGACGGCTGCTTATTTAAAATGGAGGAGGCCCCATCACTTCCATACGGCGCTTCGTATCCGGATGGTCCGTATAACGCCGCAGCGCCTCCATTACTTCGGCATTATTCTTCTCCACAAGGGGAATAAACTCGGGGAAGGGGAGGATCCATTTGTCGTTACGCTCTATGCCTTCCAGGGTGATGCGGGCAAGGTCAACAGGATCAATTCCCCATGCGATGGCTTTTTTCAGTTCGGCAAAGACTTCCGGGTCCTCACCGTAATAACCGGTGGAACCATACCTGGCTTGACGGGCTTTCACCGCTTCGTGGATGTTTGAATTTACCCCGCCGGGGCACAGGCAGGAGACGCCGATATCATACTTTTCCAGCTCAAGCCGCAGGGCTTCACTTAACCCGCGCACGGCAAACTTGGAAGTTGTGTAAATGGCGGCTGACGGAACGGCAACAAAGGCGCTCATGGAAGCAGTGTTAACGATATGGCCTCCTTTGCCGCAGGCAATCATGCGCGGCACAAAAGTCATGATGCCGTTGATTATGCCTTTCAGGTTAACATCAAGCTGCCAGTCCCAGTCGTCATAGGTGGCTTTTTCGATGGGCCCGAACTGGCTGACGCCGGCCGTGTTGCAGAGAAGCTGCACTGTGCCGAATACATTCTCCGCTTCATCTGCCGCCCGCGCGTATGCTTCACGGTCGGTTATATCGAGGTGTATACCGTGTACCGGGACATCCTTGTCCTGAAAATACTCCAGCGCCCGGGCAAGATGATCCCGGCGGATGTCGGCAATAACAACTTTCATACCGGCTTCCTCGGCAAAAACGCGCGCCTGGCCGAAACCCACCCCGGAGGCGCCGCCCGTAATAAAGGCAACTTTACCTTTCAGTTCTTTCATTGCACTGCTCCTTTCATACAAGGTGTTTATTTCTTCTAAAAATTCTGTATTTTAAATATAATAACATGACGCCTTCCTGCCGTCAATGAAGGACTTTATTCTTACTTTTAGATTAAAGGTCTTGTCAGGGGGAGTGTTTTTACGTTAAAATGGCAGCAGAAGTTTATTTTTTGCAATTTTCCGATACTTGCAGCAGAAAACGGAGGGTCGGCCGGCATCCGGCCAATACAACTCCTCCGTAGTAAAAGGAGGAAACATGAGCGGAAAGGGATTACTTACTGTTCTTGACCCCAAAGGTCAACCCAGCGGCATTTTCGGCCGTGTTCTTGACCCGAAAAACCCGCATGCCATTCTGGACCCGGACTTGCAGCCGACTAATAACCAGACTGCTTTTCTGCGGCACAAGATGGCCGACCGCCTGGACACACTGGAAGGGAAAACAATCTATCTGGTTGATACGGGATTTGCCGGGGCGGCGGACTTTATGGCGGAAATTGAAGGGTGGTTCCGGCGCAATATGCCTTGTGTCAAAACCGTTGTCCGCCAAAAACGCGGCAATATGTTCACGGACGACCCCGAACTGTGGGAAGAGATTGGCAAACACGGAGACGCCGCCATTGTGGGTGTAGGCGGGTGAGACGGCTGTTCGGCGAGTGTCGCCGATTTTTCCCGGACTCTGGAGAGTGAGTTCGGCATTCCTGTCGTCGCCATGGTGACGGCACGTTTTGAACAGTATATCCAAAACGATTCACGCAACCACGGTATGTTCCTCCGCTATGTGTATCCTCCGCACCCGGTAGGGTTTATACCAAAAGAACGCTTGCGCGGTTATGTGGACGGCAACAGCCCCGTTACGGGCAAACCGCTGATGCAGGAAGTTATTGACGCTTTAACCCTTCCGCTCACGGAAGGGGAGCTTAACCCTGTTATCGAAAAGAAACCCAGGCGGCCCAGGCTGCTTGAACCCGATACGGAAGAAAACCTGCACCGCCTGTTCATCGAAAATGGCTGGACAGACGGCAACCCAATCATATTACCGACGGAAGAGCGCGTGGCTGAAATGCTTACCGGGACCGACCGTGACCCGCAGGAAGTAATAGGCCGGATGTCTGTCACCACCCACCAGGAGCGGCTGGAGTATACAGTGGAAAAAGTGGCAGTCAACGCAGTCATGGCCGGTTGCCGGCCCGAGCCCCTGCCTGTCCTGCTGGCTGTAGCAGCCACGGAAATCCCTTCACTGCCCAGTTCCACCACGTCTTTTTCCAGCATGATGATGATTAACGGACCTATCCGCAATGAACTGGGCATGAACTGCGGCATTGCCGCCCTGAGCCCCTTTAACTATGCCAACTCAGTGCTGGGCCGTGCCTGGACACTGATGAGCATCAATTTCGGCGATGCCAGGCCGGGGGAAACTTTTATGCACTCACTGGGGCATCCCGTCAACTATAATAATCTTTGTCATGCAGAAAATGAAGAGGATTCCGCTTTTGCACCGTTTCATGCGGAAAAAGGCTTTAAACCCGAAGATAGTACGGTCAGTCTTTTTCGTGGCTGGGTTTACAACGGCATCAATCTGGGGAATGCGAAAGCCATGGCCACGGCGCTGAAAAACATGTCTTCTTTTGGCAAAACCTGCACTTTTCTCATGGATCCGCTTGTTTCCGTCCACCTGAAAGAGGAAGGCTTTAAAACAAAAGAGGAACTGCGACTGTATCTGGCACAAGAAACGGGAGCATTCCCCCAGGTCATCAATTTTATTGTTGTGGGCGGTCAGACGAACCCGATGTGGGCCCTGACAGACTATATTCACACAAAAACTGTTTCCATAGATGAATGGATTCCGAAAACGGGCCTGAAAAAAGACGCCAAACCACTCAGAATGCCACAGGCAGTGCAGTGTAAAGACGGTACGTGCAGTATGCCGGCACAATAAAAGCTTTGAAGGAGGAAAAGGCATGGGAAGAAATAATCTGATAACTGTCCTGGACCCCAGGGGGCAGCCGAGCGGCCTTTTTGGCAGGCGCTCCGACGGAGAAAATCCGGGCACCATTTTAAGCCCGCGTGTGCGGCCCAGTTCTACCAGGGATGAACTGGGAAAATTGCGCATGGCGGAGCGCCTGGACACACTGGAGGGAAAACTAATCTATCTTGTTAACACGGGCTTTTTCGGCAGCAAAGAATTCCTGGAAGAACTGGACGCATGGTTTAAGGCAAATATACCTTCGCTGACGACCGTCTACAAAGAGAAAAAAAATGATATGTACAGCGATGACCCCGAATTGTGGGAAGAGATTAAAGCCAACAATGCCGACGGAGTTGTTATCGGCGTAGGCGGGTGAGACGGGTGTTCGGCGAGTATCGCCGATTTTGCCAGGACGCTGGAGGACTACTACGGTATTCCTACCGCTCCCATCGTGACGGCGCGTTTTGCTGACTATGTCTTAAATGACAACAAGACACACGGCATGTATCTCCGTTATTCCTTCCCGCCGCATCCGGTGGGGTTTGTACCCCGTGAGACAATCAGGGAGTATCTCAGGGGCACTGATCCGGTAACAGGGAAGCCTCTGGTGCGGGAAATTATTGAAGCCCTGACAAAACCGCTGACAGAGGAAGAAAAAAATCCCGTACTTATTACCAAACCAAAGCACCCGCGCCTTCTGCCACCCGATACAGAGGAGAACCTGCACAGGCTTTTCCTGAAGAGCGGCTGGACAGACGGTCTGCCCATCGTCCTGCCCACGGAGGAGAGGGTGGCCGAAATGCTTACCGGAACGGATGCCGATCCCAATCAGGTTGTCGGCACCATGTCCATTGGTTATTACGAGGAAAAACTGGAATATACAGCGGAACAGGTTGCCGTCAATGCGGTAATGGCGGGCGCCCGTCCCGAACACTTGCCCGTCATCCTGGCCATTGCCGCCACCCAGCGGCCGTCTTTGCCCAGTTCCACCACTTCTTTTGCCAGTATGGTTGTGGTTAACGGCCCCGTTCGCGATCTGACCGGCATGAACTACGGCACCGGCGCATTGAGCCCCTTTAATTATGCCAACTCGGTCATTGGCCGTACCTGGACGCTTATGAGCAAAAACTTTGGTGATGCCCGGCTGGGTGAAACTTTTATGGCTTCCACCGGCCATAATCTCAATTACAATAATATGTGTTTTGCCGAAAATGAAGCCGACAGCCCCTATGAGCCGCTCCATGTGGAAAAGGGTTTCAGGGCGGAAGAAAACACCGTCAGCCTTTTTAGAGGCTGGAATGTGCTGGGCCTTGGCCTCGGCCCTGCAGAACGGATGGCGGAAGTACTGAAATTTTTACCGACCATGGGCAAGGTTGCCACTTTTGTCATGGATCCGCTGGTTGCCAAAAATCTGAAAACGGAAGGTTTTACAACAAAGACAAAACTGAGAGAATATCTGGCGGAAAGGCGGGCTGTATGCCGCAGTTCATCAACTTTGTCGTGACCGGCGGCCAGATGAACCCGCTTTGGATTACCACTGACTTCTTCTATAATGAAACGGAACCTGTTGACAGGTGGATTCCCAGGAGCGGCATACGTGCGGATGCCGAACCGCTCAGGATGCCTGTCGGTTCACGCTGCAAAGACGGCATCTGCCATATCTGATGCTACCGCTGCTGCCGGAGCGAATCAAGTTAGCCGGCGGCAGCTTTTTTTTGCGCTTTTTTGACAGTCCGGGCAGGAAAAAGGACGTTTGCCTTTCTTGACAAAAAGCAAGAATTTGCAATATACTGATAATAATAAAAATAAAGAAAATTAAGTCAGGAGTGATGAAAAAGGAAGCGGGTAAATTCGGTTGAGAAAACTCATGCGGAAAGGAGAAAAAATGAAAAAGAAGTTTGTCTTCCTGGTTGTGTTGTTGTTTGTTGTGGCACTGGCTCTCATGATGGCCTGCAGCTCCAATAAGCAACCTGTCAACGAAAACAACAATCAACCCAACAACGGTCCTGGCAACGCAAATAACGAGCCGGCCGCACCGGCAGGCCCCAGCGGTACCATTTATATTGCTACTACAGATTTTTCCTATGAATCCACCGACCCGATATTTTATGAATCGCTGTGGGGTTTTGCCATGTATGACGCCCTGCTTACTTTCGATGCAGACGGCAATTTTATGGGCATGGTGGCGGAAGACTGGGAGCTCAGTGAAGACGGAAACACCTGGACCTTTAAGATCCGTAGGGGGATCAAATTTCACAACGGGGATCCTTTGACAGCGCATGACGTAAAATTTTCAATTGACCGTTTTGCTTCCGAGGAATCGACGAACCCATGGTCACCGTATTTACGGGCTAATTTAAATTATACAGAAGTACTAGACGATTATACTTTCTGTTACCACACCAATACGCCTGAACCTACCCTGCTGGTCCCCTTTGCCTGGACACGTATCCTGCCCAAAAAGTATTTTGAAGAAGTGGGACAGGAAGAGTTCAGGAAAAAACCTGTTGGTTCCGGACCCTGGAAGTTTGTTGAGCATGTGCCGGAAACAAGTTTGACATTGGAAGCCAATACGGAACATTGGTTCCAGGTGCCTGAATTCCAGTATGTGGTAGATCAGCAGGTTCCGGAAGAAATGACACGCATTAGCATGCTGCGCACCGGAGAAGCGGATATTGCCACCGGCATTTCCACGGACCGCCTGGTTGAACTGCGGGACAAAGAAGGCTTCAGGACAGTTAAAATCGGCGACCCTGTGCTCTGGAGCATCAGCTTCCCCGGCACCTGGGTGACCAACAAGCCCACAGGTGACATCCGTGTGCGGCAGGCCATGTCCCTGGCCATTAACCGTCAGGAAATCTGCGATACATTCTATCAGGGGCTGGCTGTGCCGGGCGGACGCTGGTATATGCACCCCGGTTCCTACGGCTGGGATCCGTCCTGGCAGGCAGACCCGTATGATCCGGACAAGGCAAAGCAACTGCTTGAGGAAGCGGGTTACCCGCATGCTTTTGCCGACCCGACCATTAAATATTATGTGACTGAAGGACCCGGCGTTGACCAGGCTCAACTCCTGCAGGGGTATTGGGCAGATGTGGGTATTGATGTACAACTGGAAATTGTTGATTCTGTCCAGTGGGGCGGCATGTTCTTTGTGCGCAACACTGAGCCGGATGCACCCAATGTGGGCAACATTTTCTCGTGGAGTTTCAGCAGTACGCCCAACTCGGTCTATCACAGCGCCAATATGTATACTTCCAACGGCGTTCACAGCACGGGTAATGACGCGAAGGCCGATGAACTCTATTTCAGAGCAACGACGGAAAGGGATTTCGACAAAGCACGCCAGTATTGGACCGAATTCCGTGAATATGTGGAAACACTCTATTACAACGTAGGTATTGTTATGATTGAGCCCAATGTGCTGATCAGTGATAAACTGGGCGAATTTACCACCTTCACCAACCTGTTCCTGTACGATACTCTGGCAGGAATCAAGCATCCCAGGTAGGAGACAACACAAAGCTGCCGCAGCAGGGTTCCTGCCGGCATACCTGCGGAGCCCTGCTGCATAATTTTTTGGTGTTAAAGAAAAAAGAGGTGAGGTAATGAGCCGCTATATTGTAATCCGCATTCTGCAAGCTTTTATCGCACTGATTGGCATTACCGTGCTTGTCTTTATTCTGGTGCGGCTTTCCGGTGATCCGACGCACCTGATTATTACACCCACTTCCACACCGGAGGAAATTGCCAACCTGAAAAAACAGCTGGGGCTGGATAAATCATATCCGGAACAATTTGTGGTGTTTATCAGCGGACTTGCCCGGGGCGACTTCGGGGATTCCATTATTAAAAGAAAACCGGCGGCGGAAATGATTAGGGATGCCCTGCCAAATACCATAAAACTGGGGCTACCGGCCTTTTTTATTGCCATGGCCCTGGCGCTGGCCCTGGGAGTGCTGGCTGCAGCCAAACGGGATTCAATTTATGATGCCGGGGTGAAACTGATTGCCGTGCTCGGCCAGGCGCTGCCCGGCTTTTGGGTTGCCATAATGGCCATGCTGCTCTTTTCAGTCCGGCTGCGGTTGCTGCCGGTGGCCGGGTCCGGCACAATTAAGCACTATGTGCTGCCGGTAAGCATTATGGTGTTTTTCATGCTGCCGGGGATGATGAGGCTTGTCCGTTCCAGCATGCTTGATGTCCTGGATGCGGAATATATTAAGCTGGCCAGAATAAAAGGACTGCCCGAACGTAAAATTATCTGGAAGCATGCACTGCGGAATGCGCTGATCGGTCCCTTAACGACGGCGGGCATGATTTTTGCTTCGTTGATAACCGGTGCCGTAATCACGGAGATTATTTTTAACTGGCCGGGCATGGGCAGGCTGCTGGTGGAAGCTGTTCAGGCACGTGACTTCCCCGTGGTGCAGGCGATTACCGTGCTGGTGGCGGCAATGGTCCTCGGCATGAATATTATTGTGGATATTGCGTATGCATTTGTTGACCCACAGATCAGGTTTGAAAAATCTTAGGAGCAGGAGAATAACAATATGTTACGCATAGTAACGGAAAAAAAGGAAGCAGTTGTCCAGCCGCAAAAGCACGGACTGCCCCGGAGTAC
>DUUE01000103.1 GCA_012841735.1 Bacillota bacterium
ACAGGAAGGTGGGGATGATTACCATTGACACCTACCGTGTCGGGGCGGTGGACCAGCTGCGCACCTATGCGGATATTACCGGCATGCCCGTAGAAGTGGTGATGACCCCCAGGGAAATGGCCCCCGCCCTGGAGAAACTTTCCGCCTGCGACATCATCCTGGTGGATACTGCCGGACGGAACGCCAAAAATACCATGCAGGTTTCCGAGCTTGCCGGCTTCCTCTCCGTCCTGCCCTCCCCGGAAATTTTTCTTGTCCTGAGTGCCACAACCAAAACACAGGACCTGTACCTGATTATGGATAAATTCAGTAAAGTTAATTACAACCGCCTGATTTTCACCAAGCTGGATGAAACGGCAACTTACGGAGTGATCCTCAATGCCTGTGCCAAGACTAACTACCCGGTCACTTATGTCACCACGGGACAGAATGTACCGGATGATCTGGAGGCAGCACATTCTGAGAAGCTGGCCAATCTGATCCTGGGGGGGTGATGTGATGTTAGATCAGGCTGAACACCTGCGCAGGCTGGCAGCATCGGCATCACTGCAGCACAAGCTGCAGCACGGGAAAAAAAGAATACCCCGTGTCATTACCGTTACAAGCGGCAAAGGGGGCGTGGGAAAGACCAGTCTGGTTGTAAATCTGGCCATTGCCCTGTCACGCCTGGGGAAAAAAGTGGCTGTCATGGATGCCGACCTTGGCCTCGCCAATGTGGACGTCATGCTGGGGCTTGTCCCGCTGCATACACTCTATGACGTGGTCCAGGGGCGTAAAACCCTGGAAGAGATTCTGATTACCGGGCCTGAAGGGATTAAAATTATTGCCGGTGCCAATGGCCTGGCGGAATTGGCCAATCTTACTGACAAGCAGCGGGGGCATCTTGTCAGCAGCCTGCTTTCCCTGGAGGAAACGGCCGATGTATTGCTGATTGACACGTCAGCCGGCCTCTCCCAGTCGGTCCTGTCTTTCATCTTTGCCGCCGATGAACTTGTTGTCGTTACCACTCCCGACCCTACCGCTATAACAGATGCTTATGGCATCGTCAAGGTAGTCTCCAAACAGCAACCGCGCCCCAAAATAAAACTGGTTGTCAACCAGGTTAACAGTGAGAACGAGGGCAAGGCCATTGCCGGGCGTTTTGCGGAGGTAAGCCGCAGGTTTTTGCAGCTGGAAGTGCAGTTTCTGGGTATTGTCAGCAACGATCAGCATGTGGTCAGGGCGGTGAGGCAGCAGTTGCCTTTTGTCGTCAGCTTCCCCAGGGCCAAAGCGGCCCAGGATGTTCAGGCTATTGCCCATGCCCTGCTGGCCCTGCCCGCGGAAGCTCCGCGCGGCATCCGGGGGTTCCTGGCCCGCCTGACTGCTTTATGGGAAAAAACCGGTGAACCGGAGGACTGCTTATGAGCCGCAGCCGGCTGTATCTCGGGCAGAAAATCATGGTGGCTGCGTTGCCTGACGGGGAATTGTTCAAGAGTATGATCCAGGAACTGGATGACAATAAATTGGCTATTACCCTGCCGGTCCGGGGCGGGCAATACCTGCTCCTGCATAAAGGAGACAAAGTCAGGGTGGAATTTGTCCTGGAGGATGCGGTTTACAGTTTTATCGGTGAAATTCTGGAAAGGAAAAAAGTAAACAACGTATCCCTCCTGGTCCTGCCCAGGCCGTCTGTGCTATCCCGGAGGCAGCGCAGGCAGTATGTCCGCCTGCCGGTGGTCATGCCGCTGCAAATCCGTACAGAAAAAGAAGACGGCAGCGAGATGGTGATCAGGGGGAAAGTGGTTGACCTTTCCGGAGGCGGCTTGCAGTTCGTCTCCAATGAAGCGCTGCCCGTTAACACGGAAGTGACGCTTACCCTGCCGCTTGACGACGGGCAGAAGGGTAAACCCCTGGTTTTTAAGGGCGTAGTCAGCTGGGTGATTGTGGACAGGTCAAAAAGAAATGCCCGCACCGGCGTCCAGTTTGCCGGGATTAAAGAAACGGACAGAGAGCGGATTATTGCTTATATTTTCCGCGAACTGCGGAAACGCATTCCGCCGTCATAAGAAGAAAAGGGTGCTGACAATGAATTATGTCCGTACTTATCAGGAAAAGAGCGACGCCGTAAGTGCCGACACGGTAGCGCGTTACCTGCCCCTGGTGCGTTATCATGCCGGCAGGCTCATGCTGGGGCTGCCTGCCCATATCAACAGGGAAGATCTGGTGCAGGCAGGTGTCCTGGGGCTCCTGGAAGCCCTGAAACGCTTTGACCCTGCACGCGGTGTCAAATTTGAAACTTATGCTTCGCTGCGTATCCGCGGTGCCATGCTGGATGAGCTGCGCAGCCTCTCCTGGCTGCCCCGCTCCCTTTTCCGGCAGATGCGGGCACTAAATGCGGCGGAACAAAAACTGGCTGCTTCTCTCGGGCGCGAACCTACCGATGAGGAACTGGCGGCGGAGCTGAACATGCCGCCGGAGAAATACAGAAAGCTGACTGCGGCCATTAATACTGCCGCCACCGTTTCCCTGGAAGAGGCACTTTTTGCCGTACCCCCGGCAAACGGCACGGCAGAGTTTGCCCTGGAACGCATTATTGCGGAGGAAGAAAAAGAACGGCTGGCGGCTGCCATTGCGGCTTTGCCGGAACGTTACCGGCAGTTGCTTGCCCTTTATTACCAGGAAGGATTGACACTGAAAGAAGTAGGCCTCGTGCTGGGAATAACGGAATCGCGGGTCTGCCAGCTCCATTCGCGTATTATCGGTCGCCTGCGGGCGGCGCTTACAGACTCCTGAAAAAACAGACAGGGGGGGGACTTGTGCCGTATCTTGTTTTAGTGCTTGGTTTAGTACTGGTTTTTCTTGCCGCTTTTATGCTGGGGCAAAAGCGTGAAGAGCCGGGCGGGGAGCGGTCTAACAGTGAGGTAATGCCGCCTTTGGCGGGCAGGGAAACTGAAACCGTGCTGCAGTTGGCAGAAATGGTGGAAAGCGCCCTGGCAGAGCTGGACGAGAAAAAGCTGGTACTGCAAAACATTTTGTCCCGCTATGAAGAGCACCGCGCAGCCATAGAACAGCGCCTGCAACTGTTGGACAGGCTGCAGGACCGGCAGGCACAGGAAAACGGGGAAGCGCCGGGTAATGAAAGTGCCGCTTTCCGTCTCCACAGGCAGGTATACGCTTTGTCCGACCAGGGCGCGTCAGTGGCGGAAATCTCCGCCTCCCTGGGAATGGGAAGGGGGGAAGTGCAATTAATCTTAAGTTTGAGAAGCCCGCGAAGCTGAACTGGCATTTTCTGCTGGGTGTGGGCGTAGGGATGGTGCTGGCCGCGCTGGTGATGCTGGTTGCTCCGGGCGGCCGGCTGTAAGCATAAATTACCGGCAAAGAAGGTGAAAAGGATGATTCGGGGACTGTATACAGCGGCTGCCGGCATGATGGTAGAGGCGGCCAGGCAGGAAATTATCACGCATAATCTTGCCAACAGTGAAACACACGGTTTTAAAAAGGACCTGGCAGTGCAGCTGACACAAACTGCTGTCCCGCTGGTCCGGGCAGGTGGACCCACCGGCGGGTCACGGCAGGTTTTGGGCACACTGGACTGGGGAGTGCTGGTTGCAGGCATTCATACTTCCGGGGAACAGGGTTCACTGCAGGAAACCGGCAGGGCTTTGGACCTTGCCCTCTCCGGTGAAGGTTTTTTTGCCGTGGAGACTCCCCGGGGGGTGCGCTACACGCGCAACGGTGCCTTTACGGTTGATGCCGAGCGTTTTCTGGTGACGGAAAACGGAGACCGTGTGCTGGGTACCGGCGGTTTTATCCGGCTGCCGGAGGGAGAAACGGTGATAGATGAAGCGGGCCGTATTTATACCGGCGGCATTTTAACGGGTCAGCTGCAACTGACAGTATTCAGCGAGCCGGCAGTTTTACAGAAAGACCGGGACGCCCTTTTTGCGGCGCCGGAAGATGCGGAAACGGTGCCTTTTGACGGCCAGGTCCGCCAGGGATATTTGGAAAGCTCCAATGTTTCCGTGGCGGACGAAATGGTGAGGATGCTTGTTGCGCTGCGTGCCTATGAAACAAACCAGCGGGTAATTCAGGTGCAGAATGAAATGCTGGGCAAGGCAGTGAATGAAGTTGGTGCGCTGCGCTAAAGGAGGTAGGGTGGATGCTTTGGAGGTTTAACGCTGCCGCCTGCGCCATGGCGGCGCAGCAGCAAAGAACGGATGTTATTGCGCATAATGTGGCCAACGTTAATACTGCAGGCTTTCGCAGGGGCGAAGTCCTGTTTGCGGACCTGCTCTATCAATCCCTGGAGGGACGCGGGAGGCCGGTTGTTCCCGCTGATATTTCCGGACAGAAGCCGGTGACGGCCGGAACAGGCTGCAGAACGGCGGCTATCCGCACCGGTTTCAGCGGGGGAGCACTGGTGCAGACAGATGAGATGTTGCATGTGGCCATTGTGGGCGACGGTTTTTTCCGTGTGCGGCTGCCGTCCGGGGTGGAAGCTTATACACGGGACGGCAGTTTCCGCAGAGACAGCGCCGGTTACCTGGTAACGGCCGACGGTTTCCGCCTTGCCCTGCCGCCACTGCCGGCACCGGAATGTGAAGTTGCAATTGCCGCCGGCGGGGAAGTTGCCGTAACTTTGCCGACGGGGGAAAGGCAGGATCTTGGGCGCCTGGAACTGGCCGCCTTTGCCAACCCTGGCGGCCTTGCCAGGCATGGTGACAATTTGTTTGTGGCGACAGAAAATTCCGGTCCGCCGCAAAGACTGCTGCCCGGCGGGCAGACCTGCCTGCAGCAGGGATGGCTGGAACTGGCCAATGTGGATTTGGCAACAGAGCTGACCAATCTCTTGCGTAGCCTGCGTGCTTATCAGGTCAGCACGCGTGCGCTGCAGACGCTGGATGAAATGGCGGGAATTGCCAACCAGCTCCAGCGCTAGCGGGCTGCCTGTGATGTGAAGGAGGGGAGACAATGGGACTGGAATCAGCCTGGGACCTCCATGTCAGTGAAGACAGGATGTCGGCTGAACTGACTGTAACCACAGGTTATCAGGGAAGTGCAGAAGATTTGTTAAAGTCTCTCCGGCAGGCAGGCATTACATACGGAGTGCTGGCGACAGGGATTGAGGAGGCGCTGGCCAACCGTAATGCCCCCGTCCAGGTGGCGGCAGGCTTGCCGCCTGAACACGGCAGGGACGACAGCATTATCTTTGCCGTCCCCAGGGAGGCGCTTCTGGGTGAAATCACGCTCAGGGTAGGGACCGACCTGCACAGGGCTTATGAAATTCCTTCTGTGAAGCCGGGCCAGCTGCTGGCCGAATTGATTCCGGGGACGCCGGGGAAAGAGGGCAGGGATGTTTACGGCAAAAGTGTGGCGCCGCCGCGTATCCGGCAGTACAGGCTGGCGGCCCTGTCCGGGACAAAGTTAAGTGCCGACAAAAACAGAATTTATGCCGCCTCGGCAGGGCGGCCGCACCTGGAGGTATATGGTACGCAATACCGTTTTCACGTTCAACCTGTCTTTTTCCACAGAAATGACCTTACCCTGGAAACGGCACACCTGGTATTTGACGGCGACATTGTGGTGCAGGGCAGCGTACTGGAAGGCACCACCGTCACGGCTATGGGACAGGTGGACATACTGGGCAATGTGGTCGGTGCAACTGTTACGGCCGGGCAGTCGATCCGTGTCACGGGTAATGTGATTCAAAGCACCGTCAGGGCAGGTTATGATTTTGTGCTGCTGCAGGAAACACTGCCGCTCCTGGAACAGGTGTTGCAAATGCTTTCCGGCCTGTCCAACATCCTGGAGCAGCTGGACAAACAGGGCAGGATGCCCCGGCTGCCTTTTGCCCTGGTGGTGGAGAAGGCTATATCCTTGCAGTACGGCACTTACGGTGAGCTGTGCAAACAGCTGACGGCCATGCTGGAAAAAGCGGCAAAAAAAATACCGGGGCTCTCCGGTACTTTGGATGCGGCAAATATTGGCGCCAAGCTGAATTACCGCAGCTGGGAAGGCGGTGGGGACCTGGCTGCCGCCGCTTCCGCACTGCTTGCCGCCAGGGAAGCCCTGCACATGCTGATTGAAAATACAGCCGATGTAACTTTGGCTTACGCCCTGAATTCCTCCGTCACTGCCAGCGGCAGGATTCTGGTCCGCGGCCAGGGCAGTTTCCACAGCCGCCTGGTTGCCGGCAAAGAGGTGGAAATAACAGGCATCACCCGCGGGGGTTCCGTGACGGCGGAAAATAAAATAAAAGCAGGCATTGTAGGCTCCGATGCAGGAGCATTGACACTGCTTTCCGTGGGAAAAAGAGGGAGTATGGAAATTGACAGCGCTTTTGAAAACACCGTTTTCACCGTGGGCGAGAGCAGGCAGCGTCTCACGGGAACGGTAAAGAGAGTCCGGGTTGTCCTGGACCGGGACGGCCTTGTCCACCTAAGGCCCCGCGACTGATATCAGCCTGCCAATATATTGCATGCTTGTTTTATATTCAGCTTTTTCCGGCATCAGCCGGGCAGCTTTGGCATACCAGTGCCAGGCAAGACCCAGTTCATCCAGTTTGTAACAGGCATAGCCCAGTGCCGCCGCACAGCTTGCACTCTCAGGTTTCAGGCACCAGGCCTGTTCAAGATAGGGAAGGGCTTCTTCAACCCGGCCACAGCGGCAGTAGGCAATTCCCAGGTTTAAAAAGAGCGGGGCATAATCGGTGCAGCTGCGGACAGCCTGCTCATAAGCCCAGATGGCGGCTTCATCATCGCCTAGCTTGACCCAGCAGTTGCCCAAATTAAAAAAGGCAGGCCAGCAGTCCGGATCGCACACTACTGCCGACAACAGGTAAAATGTTGCCTCCCGGTATGCACCGCGCAGCATATAACATGCACCCTGCCGGTTATATGCGGCGGCGACTGTCTCTTGATCGTGATCCGTTACTGGTTGAAAACGCATTGTGAACCCCCCGGTAAATATTTCCTTACAGGAAAGTATAAGCAGCGGCAGGGAGATTTATGCATAAAAGTATTACTTTTTCGCTGTCCGGTTGCGGGGGCAGACTTGCGGAATGGTGGTGGACTGATGAAAGACGTATTGTCACAATCTGAAATTGATTCCCTGATCCAGGCATTGACGGCAGGTGAATTTGATGACAGCAAGGCGGCTGAACAGGATACTTTGCAGGTCAGGGATTATGACTTCCGGCGTCCGAACAAATTTTCCAAGGAGCAAATGCGCACACTGCGCATTGTGCATGAAAATTTTGCCAGAGTACTGTCCAATTTCCTGACGGCTTACCTGCGCACCAATATTCAGATCAAGCTGGCGACAGTTTCCCAGGTTACCTTTGAGGAATTTATCTTTTCCCTGCCCACACCTACCGTCATGACCATTTTTACCGCAGCGGAGACGCTTGGCAGTGCCATGCTGGAAACCAACCCGCAATTTGTGTTTCCCATTATTGACCTGCTGTTTGGCGGTAAAGGGACAATGCCGGCGACTGTGCGGGAACTGACAGAAATTGAGCTGACAGTAATGCGCAGAATTATGACAAAAATACTGGAAAACCTGCGATATGCCTGGGAAGATGTGTATCTGTTGACGCCGGAAATTGAAAATATAGATACCAATCCCCAGTTCAACCAGATGATTGCTTCCACGGAAACGGTGGCTTTAATGACTTTCAGCACGGAAATCGGGGAGGCAAAAGGCCTGATCAATGTCTGCTTTCCCTACATAACACTGGAACCGGTTATTCCCAATCTGACGGCACAGCACTGGTTTTCCGCTTCCCGCACAGGTGAACGGGATAATCGCCTGCTGGAGAAGGGACTGGAACCGGTGGACGTGGAACTGACCGCCGTCCTGGGCCATACCGATGTGCGGCTGGAGGATTTTCTGCAGTTTGAAGTGGGAGATGTAATTTTGCTGGAGCAAAAGATTAACAGCCCCATGAATTTACTGGTGGAAGGCCGGCCCATGTTTGAGGTGCAGGCCGGTATTTTCCAGGGCAGGCGGGCAGTGCAGCTGCTGGCCGTAAAGGAGGAGCGGCACAATGAGTGATGCCTTTTTAACCCAGGAAGAAATCGATGCTTTGTTGCCCGACCTGATGTCGGAAAGCCGCGGGGAGGACGGGCGACAGGCCGTGCCCGGCAACACTGCTGCAAGTCAGGCTGCGTCGCAGCTTGACCGCATTCTGGAGATCCCGCTGCAGCTGCGTGTAACACTGGGAGAAGCAACAAAAAGCCTGCAGGATGTCCTTTCCCTGATTCCCGGTTCCATTGTGGAATTTGACAGGTCCGTCAGCGAACCGGTGGATATTTTGCTGAACGACAAGCTGATTGCCCGGGGGACAGTGGTGACTGTGGGTGAAAATTTCGGTGTCCGCATCACGGAAATTGTAACCCAGGCGGACCGTTTACATAAAATGGGGTAAGAGCGGGACAAAAGTCCTGTTTCCCCTGTATGCTGACGGCAAAAACAGGAAAAAGCGGCTTTGTGTCGAAAACGGAGCTTGTAGGAAAGGGGAGAGAAGGTGGCAAGACTTACTCCGCTACAACTGGATGCACTGGGTGAAAGCGGCAATATTGCCATGGGGGCCGCCGCCACAGCCCTGTCGCAGCTTTTGGGCCAACAGGTCCAGATTACCACACCGCATCTGACTTACCGGACAATGAAAGAAATCCGGGATGCCCATCCCGTTCCCTGTGTGCTGATCCGTGTGCATTATAAACGCGGCCTGCAGGGCAGCAATATTTTTATTCTTTCTGAACAAGATGCAGGCATTATTGCCAATTTGATGATGGGCAATCCGGAGCAGCCGGCCCCGGAAACCCTGGATGAGCTGTATTTAAGTGCCGTCAGTGAGGCCATGAACCAGATGATGGGTTCATCCGCCACGGCGATGTCAGAAATGTTCGGCCGCATCATCGACATTACCCCGCCGGAACTGGAGTATATCACCAATTTGCAGGAAGCGGACAGCGAACAGGTGGAAATCGCCGATGAGCAGGAAGTAATCCAGATTGCCTTTAAACTGACGGTAGGCAACCACATTAACAGCACCATGCTGCAGATCGTACCCGAGGAATTTGCCGTCACGTTGGTGGAAGAAATGCTGGGGCCGCTGAGCGGCGT
>DUUE01000202.1 GCA_012841735.1 Bacillota bacterium
CTGATCGAAGAACCGAAGCAGGCCCCGCAGGATATTATGCTTAAAGATATCCTCCGGCGGACAGCCTGGCTTGATGACGACATTATCAAAGGAGCCCCTTACTTTGATGCCGCCTGGATCGTGAAGGATATTCCCAGGCGCGCCGAGATACACCTGCACCGGCATGACTTCAATGAGTATCTCGGGTTTATGGGGAGCGACGCCAACAACCACATGGATTTGGGCTGCGAAGTGGAGGTCCAGGTGGGCGATGATATTCTGACGCTGCGGAAAACCTGCCTGATTTATATTCCCGCCGGTGTCAAACATGGCATCGGCGCAGTGACAAATCTTACGCGGCCGGTTTTGTGCTATTCCGGCGGACCCAATGTGGCATATACTTCTACTGCAGAATAAGAGGAAATAATTATTAAACCGCATGGGCTGCCTGTGCAGCTCAATAACAAGCCTTCCGCCCGGTTGGCGGAAGGCTTGTCGTTGGTGCGCCCGGCTACCGCAGACATATTGATGTGGTACTACTGTTAAACCCTGTCAATTTATTGTCACAAGCCCTGTCTGGACAATTGTCTGCATTTGGTTTGCTTTGCCAACTATACTTGTTACAATAATGTTAGTTTCAAGCGGCGAAGTTAGACGTGGCAATATTAAACAGTTGGGGGAAAAAGAATGACAACATATGTGAATGAAGAAAACCTTGTACCTGTTGTGGGGGAATATGATGTTATTGTTGTCGGCGGCGGTGTGGCCGGTGTGGGAGCGGCGCTGGCGGCAAGGCGCAACGGTTGTACAACCCTTCTGATGGAAAAAAGTGTGATGCTGGGCGGCCTGGCCACCCTGGGGCTTATTGCCATCTACCTGCCGCTGTGTGACGGCAAAGGCAGGAAAATGGTGGGCGGGATTGCCGAGGAATTGTTGCACTTAGCCATTAAATACGGCTATGACAATCTTCCTGACGGCTGGACCATGGGCTGCAGCAGGTCTGAGGCTACACGCAGGTATATGACGGTATTTTCACCGGCGGAATTTGTCATCGCCCTGGACGAGTTGCTCTGTGCGGAAGGGGTGGATCTGCTCTTTGATACCGTTTTCAGCAAGCCTCTGATGGAAGACGGTGTGTGCCGGGGGATTGTTGTGGAAAACAAATCAGGCCGTGTCGCTTACCAGGGCAAAGTAATTGTGGATACAACGGGAGACGCGGACGTGATGCACCGTGCCGGTGCGGAATGTACAGAAGCAGACAACTGGCTTTCCTACTGGTGCTACAATACAAGCCTGGAGCGGATGCAAAAAGCCGTGACAGAGGGCAAAATTTTTTCCGGCCTGCATTTACAGTGGTTTGGCGGTGATGCCTTTGGCAGGGATGCTGTTGCCGGTGCCAGAAAATATTACGGTACTGACGCCCGTGAAGTTACAGCTTTTGTCCTGGAAGGCAGGAAGCTTGTCAGGCATAAACTGGATAAGACCAGGGCGGACACCCTGGCTTACATCACACTGCCGGGTATGGCCCAATTCCGTACTACCCGCAGAATCAAAGGTTTTTATGAATTGCAGGAAACAGACATCAATACCCATTTTGCAGATTCCGTCGGCACAACCGGAGACTGGCGCAAGGCCGGGCCGGTCATGGAAATCCCTTACCGTACTTTGATTGCTCCCGGTATTCATAATATTATTACCGCCGGACGCACCATTGCTTCCGCCGGTGATGCCTGGGAAATCACAAGAGTGATTCCGCCGGCCGCCATGACAGGCCAGGCAGCCGGTACGGCTGCCGCCCTGGCTGCGCAAAAAGGGTGCAGTGTCAGTGAAATTGACATTGCCGGGTTGCAGCAGCTCCTGGAACGGTCAGGCGTAATTCTTCATTTTTAACCGCAATTGGAGGTGGGCTGATGCAGGCGGAAGCAAAAAAAGCTTATCGGACAAAATTGTTCCGTGACCTGTATGCCGGTATTATACCGGAACGATTTCCCGTGCACGACTGCCTGGCGCTGGATTATTTAATCCAGTATGCGGGCAAAGACTTGATTCCCTTTGCTTTTAGGTATGATGCCGCTGAGCTGACGGAAGTTTTTGAGCGGGCAATGGAGTTGCATTTCGGCGATACTTTCAGTGCTGCGGCACGAAACCCGGCCGCCCTGATGTTCAAACAGTCAAAAGTTAATGTTATGAGCAGGACAGGGATGATACAGCACCCGGAAACGTCCGGGTTTGACGCGGATGAGTATGATGAGTTTATTGCTCACCCGTATGATTTCACACTGGAAAAAATACTCCCCCGGTTGAATCCCGGCTTTGACAAAGACCCGATTAACCGCAGCGTCAATTTTGCCAAATATACCCTTGCCCAGCTGGATTTCCTGCGAAACCTGCATACCGCCCTCAAAAGCATCAGAGACCGCTACGGCCTGTACGCCCCGCCTGAAGGCTCCACCGCAATCCAGCTGGTGCCTTTTGATTTTCTTGCCGATTTCTGCCGCGGTTTTACCAAAGTATCGGTGGACATTCGCAGGTGCCCGGAAAAGGTTGAAGCCGCCTGCGAAGCGCTTGTGCCGTATTTGTTATGGCGTTCTGTGGCACCTGTTTCATCCCCCGAGGGCGCCAATATGATTATGACGCATATGGCTCCGTTTTTGCGCCAAAAGGATTTTGAAAGATTTTACTGGCCGACTTTTTACAAAATGGTGCATATAATTGCTGAAAGGGGACAGGCAACATACATCTTCTGTGAAGCGGACTGGACAAGATTTATTGATTATCTGCAGGATTTGCCCCGCGGGACGCGTTTGCACATGGAGTACGGCGACCCGAAACTTTTTAAGGAACGACTGGGCAAAAAAATGATTTTAAGCGGTTTCTACCCGGTAGTTTTGCTGAAAACAGGCACCAGGCAGCAGTGTATTGATCAGGCGAAAAAATTAATTGACATTCTGGCGCCCGGCGGAAACTTTGAATGGAGGTTTGACAAAAACGCACTGCAGATGGGTGACATAAATCCTGACAACTATCGTGCCGTGATGGAATATGTGCTGGAAAACGGCACATATGCAAATGCCGGGGAAGCTGTGGCAGTGGGCAGCAAAAAAGAGGATACAATCAGGAAATTTAGCCATGAATACCCTGAATTTACTTCCAAATATATAGTGACTTATGAGGAGTGGAAAAAAGAATATCCGCCTGTCAATGAAGAGGCGGACCGGGCAATGCGTATTGCCTACAAAAAGTATTCGGATCTGGTGCAGCCGTTTAATGATATTTATTCCTTGTACGGGTAAAAGCGTCTGCCGGCCGGGGGAAAAAAGTAAAGGAGTGGATGCAGGCATGTATCTGACGGACGAGGAGAAACGTATTCTTGACGGAGAACAGGGGGAAATAGCAAGGCGTTGCATGGAGTTTCTTGTCGCCTACGGCGAGGCTGCAGGAGCGGAAAAACTGATTGATATTGACGGTACCGTTGACGTTCATCCCGGTGCCGACTGGGTGCCGCAGTATGCCGTCACCGTGGATGAAGTGCGGGAACTGGCAGCCAAGGGAGAAAAATTCAAAGTTCCCACTTTTTCCAACAAACCGGTGGCGCCCGGTTTTATCATCGACGGGTGGGAAGCATGCGGTCTGCCGCGCAACAGTGATCCGGAATTCCACAGAAAAAACCTGGAAGCCTTGCAACCGTATATGGAGATGGGCATGGTGCCACTATTTTCCTGCAATGATTACCTGGTCAGTTCTTTTTTACCGCTGGTGGGCCAGCATTGCGCCTGGGTGGAAAGTTCGGCCATTCCCTGGGTAAATGCAATCCTGGGAGCCCGCAGCAATTTTGACGGCTGTTTTCATACTGCTTACCTGGGGAAGGCCCCCGCGTACGACATGCACCTTGATGAAAACCGCCGGGCTACAGTACTGGTGCGCTGCGAAACGGAACTGAAAACAGATATGGATTATGATTTGTTTGGCTGGGCCGTGGGCGAAGCGGTGGATATAGAAGTGCCCGCACTGGTCGGTATTGGCAAACCAAATTACAGCCAGCTGGTGAAAATGAATTCTTCCCTCAATACCGGCGGGCAGGTCAGAATGTATCATATACCGGGGATAACTCCGGAAGCCCCTACCGTTGAGGCGGCTTTTGGCGGCAACAAACCGCGGGAAATTGTCATTACCCGTGAGGATTTGCGCAGGGTTTATGATAAGCTGAATTATGCCGGCAAAACAGAGGTGGATTTTGTCTACCTGGGGTGCCCGCATTACAATATCCAGGATGTCTACAGGGCGGCCACCCTGCTGGACGGCAAAAAAGTAAAAACTAAACTCTGGATCATGACTAACCCCTCAAGTTACCAGGTTGCAGTGCGGATGGGGCTGCGCGACATTATTGAAAAAGCCGGCGGTATTCTGATGTCAGGTACCTGTCCCGGTGCGCTGCTGGAAACGCCGGAAATGCAGGTAATGGCTACCGATGCGGCCAAACAGAACTATTACCTGACGGGAATGTTTTATCCTGAGAAACTGGATGTCTGGTATGGCAGCATGGAAGATTGCATTAATGCGGCCGTCACAGGCAAGTGGTCGGGAGAATGGAGGTAGAGTTATGACTGCGGAAGAAAAGAAAATCGTCCTGCGTGGCAGGAAAGTTGTGGGCGGCATTGCCGCAGGTGAAGCACTGGTATCCAAAGAACCTTTGATGGGCTGGCTGAATGTTAAAGCGGAAAAAGGCTATACCACGGAACGCAACCACCCACTGTGCGGTGTTCCTTTTAAAGGCAAAATTCTCGTTTTCCCCACACCGCGCGGATCCGGCGGGTTTGTGGGCTATGGCAGGACAGTTAATTTTGGTACCAACCCTGCCGCCTTTGTCTATACAAAGGGCAATAACCTGACTGTTTTTGCCGCCATGAACGCCAATATCCCCACAGTAACGGACCTGGACCAGGACCCGGTGCAGGTAATTGAAACGGGGGACTACGTGATTGTTAACGGTGATGCAGGCACAGTGGAGGTTATAAAAAAAGAGCAGAACTGAATAGAAATAACAAGAGACGGGCTTGCCGCCCGTCTCACTTTATTTGTGTGCCCGGCATGTGCGACAGCCTGGCGGTACGGTGGTGTGAGAGGACGCTGAGTGAGATAATCACTCAGCTCCTACTCGATTTGGCCTAAATGTCTATGGCAAGATTGTGCAACAGGTTTCTGAATTTTTCGCCAACCCATTCCCTGTCCCTGTTGATGGGGGGAATGGAATGCCAGTATGTTTCAAAGTGGACAAAATAAGCATTAACCACATTCTGTTCCCGGCTGAGGATGGTGAACGGCTCCGTCTTGTCTGGCAGCTGGGAGTTTGCCATAACCAAGGTGTTTTCTTTGGTGTAAAGGCAGATTTCCGGGGGCTCTGCCACCGGCAGATTGTTTATCAGTGCTATTTCAAAATTGGGATATGCCGTCAGCAAATGCAGCAGATGCAGTATACTCTGGCGGAAGGAACTGCGGTAAAGCCTTGTTAATGCCGCCGATTGCTGACGCAGGAAGTCGGGGCGGTATGCTTCTTCAAACAGGCTCAGACTGAGAATGACACGGCATTTATGATTTTGCAGGCTCCGGATAAACAGTTGTTGCATTTTTTTATACTGCCGGAAATATTGCGGGACAGAAGGCGAGCACAAATTGTCAAAGCTTAAAATTTCATACAGGGATGCTTCGGGCAAAATACAGAACATGGGGGCCGTTGTAAACCAGTAGCTGTTTCCCGGAGTTTGCTGTGAGTCTGTAAGCATGTGCAGCAGAGCATCCCGTTCGGTTTCCCGGTAGTGGCGATAAATCAAATTGCAGTTTGCCAGCAGGGACGAGTATAACAGCTCTCCTTCCCTGACAGTAACAGGATCGGCAAACAGGTAGGTATATATGTCTTTGCCTGAATCAGGCACGGTAACGCTGAAGAGAGCGGCTTTTTCTCTGATCACCATAACTGTAAATTTAAACGGGGAATCTGTATATTTTGAGAAATAATAAGAGTGCATATTCCCCGTCAGTTCCATGGGCAGCCATTCCAGCAGGATATTGAGCAGCGAGCGGGTTTCACGGTCCAGCGAGTGGATCAGGGTAATCCTGCTTCCCTGCTGCAGGATTTTTAAATAATTTTCTTTCCACTTTTCGTAAAACAATTTATCCTCCGCATGCCAGGATACCTGCGGGCTTTCGCTGTAAAGCAAAATATCCTGGACGGCAGGCAGTGAGAGGGCAATTTCCATAAAACGCTGCGATGCGTTTCTTCTGCCCTTGTTCCCTTTAAAAATCTGGCA